>CAYYZU010000056.1:0-1085 GCA_964476205.1 uncultured Actinomyces sp.
GTCCAAGGAAGACGAAGCCCTCGGTGACGATGTGCGGGTTGCGCAGCCGGAAGATCATGAAGCGCCAGTAGCGCACGAGGTACCACCACGACCAGGCCCGATTACGCACGATCCAGCGCAGCGAGTCCATGGTGACGAACCTCGCCTGCCGGGGATCTTGCGTGCGACTCAGGGCCGGACCCCGGTCACGCTCACGTTGTAGAAGAACTCATCGGGCACGACGCGCGCCAGGGCACTTCGGTCGACAGCATCCAGGGCCATCCAGGTGCGATAGGCGAACATCGCCCAGCCCCAGCCGAGCGAACCGGGCTTGACCGCGGCCTCGAACGTCCGCACCGGCCATCCGAACCAGGATGCGGTGAGCTCCTCCGTCACGGTGGCGACATCGATAGCTCCGGCCCGGATCGCCAGGCGAGCAAGCGCATCAGGATCGAAAGTGTGGAGGTCGACAACGGCCTCGAGTCGAGCCTCCTCCGAGGAATGTGCGAGTTCCTCGGGCGTACGCGCGAATCGCTCCCGCAGACCGGGCAGGCGCGTGGCGCGGCCCGCCGCCCACCAGGTCCACGTCGACAGTCGGCGTGCGATGACATCGCCCTTCGCCGTGGGCTCGCCGCAGAAGACGAAGCGCCCGCCCGGCTTGAGCACGCGCAGGATCTCGCGGAAGGCGAGATCGAGGTCGGGAATGTGATGCAGGACGGCATGCCCGATCACGAGATCGAACTCACCGTCCTCGAAGGGCAGAGCCTCGGCATCGGCCGCCTGACCCTCCACGTCCAGCCCGAGCGCGCGGCCATTGCGCACGGCAACATCCACCATGCCCTGGCTGATATCCGTGACGACAGCCGACTTCGCCAATCCAGCCTGCATGAGATTGAGGGTGAAGAAGCCCGTTCCCGCACCGATCTCCAGCATCCGCTCGGCGGGCCACCCTTCGTCCCCGGCCACATGGACGTATCGATCCCGCGCGTAGGAGATGCACCGGTCGTCGTAGGAAATGCTCCACTTCTCGTCGTAGGTGGACGCTTCCCAATCGTGATAGACGATGTTGGCGATCTTCGGATCCGCCCAGGCTTCCTTCATCCGGG
>CAYYZU010000056.1:1185-10285 GCA_964476205.1 uncultured Actinomyces sp.
TCGTGATAGACGATGTTGGCGATCTTCGGATCCGCCCAGGCTTCCTTCATCCGGGCCTCGTCGATGCTCATGACCCGGTGAACTCCGCCTGGCCCGGCCCCTTCTCGATGAAGGTGCGCATCCCGATCTCGCGGTCGCGTGTGCCGAAGAGGCTCGCGAAGTGCACGCGCTCGATCTCGAGGCCGTCCTCGAGATCGGTCTCCATGCCGCGGGTGATCGCTGCCTTCGCCGCCTGCATCGCCAGGCGCGGGCCCTTCGCCAGTTGGCGAGCCCAGGTGACAGCCTCGTCGTACACCGACTCCGGGGCCACGACGCGGTCGACGAGCCCGATCGCGTGTGCCTCCTCTGCGCCGATGAACCTCCCGCTGAGGATCAGGTCCTTGGCGCGCGAGAGACCGACGAGTCGGGGAAGCCGCTGGGTGCCGCCAGCACCGGGGATGATCCCGAGCAGGATCTCCGGCTGCCCGAGCTTGGCGTTGTCGCCGGCGACGCGGAAGTCACAGCACATGGCGAGCTCGCAGCCGCCACCGAGGGCGAAGCCCGTGACGGCCGCGATCGTCGGCTGGGGGATGCGCTCGATCGCGGTGAAGCAGTCCTGTAGTCCGCGGGTGCGCTCGAGCGCCTCCGCGAGAGACCAGTCGACCATCTCCTTGACGTCGGCGCCCGCCGCGAAGACCTTCGGGCCGCCGTAGACGACCACGGCATCCACGTCGCGACGTGCCGAGACCTCGCGTGCCGCCTCGCGCAGCCCCTCCTGGATGCGGATCGACAGGGCATTCATGGGAGGCCGCTCGAAGCGAATCGTGGCGATGCCTTCGGCGACGTCCACCCAGACTTCGTCGGCCATGCCTGCCTCCTGACTGATCGTCGTTGCCCGCCCGCGATGGGGAAGCCTAGTAGCGTGGCCTGGGCTCGCCGCGAGAGAGCCTTCATCGCGAGAGAGCCTTGATGACGAGAGGGGCACATGCAGCCGACGATCGACGGAGCAGGATCCTGGGATCCCCTCGGCCTCACTCTCGACGCGACGGGTGCCAACGTTGCCCTCTGGGCGCCCGGTGCCACGGCTGTGGACCTGTGCCTGTTCGACGACGTAGGTCGCGAGCAGCGCATCCGCTTGCCCGAGCAGACCTTCGGCGTCTTCCACGGCCACGTGGCGGGGATCGCTCCGGGGGCCGCCTACGGCTTCCGCGTCGACGGTCCCTGGGACCCGCAGCAGGGCGCTCGATGGAACCACGCGAAGCTCCTCATGGACCCCTACGCACGCGCACTCGACGGGGAATTCCGACTCGATCCCGCGGTCTTCGCGCACGAGGGCGACGACGACCTCGTGCGTAACGATGCCGACTCGGCTCCCTTTGTCCCGCGCAGCATCGCCGTCACGACCTCCTTCGACTGGTACGACGATCGCGCTCCTCAGACGCCGTGGACCGACACGGTCATCTACGAGACGCACGTGCGCGGCATCTCCATGCGCCATCCGGGCGTGCCCGAGCACCTGCGCGGCACCTACGCCGGACTCGCACATCCCACGGTGGTCGAGCACCTCGTCAGCCTGGGCATCACCGCCGTAGAGCTGATGCCGACGCACCACTTCGTAGATGAGACGCACCTGCTCGAGCTCGGGCTCACCAACTACTGGGGCTACAACACGCTCGGCTTCTTCGCGCCCCACGCGAAGTACTCGGCGAGCGGCACCCGCGGCGAGCAGGTGCGGGAGTTCAAGGAGATGGTGCGCACCCTGCACTCCGCGGGCCTCGAGGTCATCCTGGATGTCGTCTACAACCACACGGCAGAGGGCAATGAACTTGGTCCGACCCTGTCCTTCCGCGGGATCTGCAACCCCGGTTACTACCGACTCAGCGACGGTCGCCACTACATGGACTACACCGGATGCGGCAACACCCTGGACGTCTCCAATCCCCACGTCCTGCAGATGGTGATGGACTCGCTGCGCTACTGGGTGACGGAGATGCACGTCGACGGCTTCCGCTTCGACCTTGCATCGGCGCTCGCGCGCTCCTTCCACGATGTCGACATGCTCGGAACCTTCATGACGACGATCCAGCAAGACCCGACCCTTCGTCGCGTGAAGCTGATCGCCGAGCCGTGGGACGTCGGCCCTGGGGGCTACCAGGTCGGCGAGTTCCCCACCCTGTGGGCCGAATGGAACGGCCGCTACCGCGACAACCTCCGCGACTTCTGGCGTGGTGCATCAGGGGTCGGCGAGCTCGGCTGGCGCCTCTCCGGCTCAGCGGATCTCTACGCCGGCGAGGGCCGCCGCCCCTACTCCTCGATCAACTTCATCACAGCGCACGAAGGCCTCCCCATGCGCGACCTCACGACGTACGAGCACAAGCACAACGAGGCCAACCTCGAAGGCAATCGCGACGGCACCGACGACAACAGGAGCGCCAACTACGGGGTCGAGGGCGAGACTGAGGATCCGTCCATCAACGACATCCGGCGACGGCAGATCCGCAACATGATCGCCACTCTCGTGCTGTCGACCGGCGTGCCCATGCTCCTCGGCGGTGACGAGATCGGCCGCACGCAGGGCGGCAACAACAATGCCTACTGCCAGGACGACGACATCTCCTGGTACGACTGGCGGCTCCAGCCGTGGCAGGAGGACCTGCTCGGCTTCACGCGCGAGGTGCTCGCCCTGCGACGCGAGCATCGCGTCTTCCGGCAGCGGTTCTTCTTCGACGGACGTCCGCATCGCGAGGGCGGCGCACCCGACCTGGGCTGGGTGGGGCCCGACGGGCAGCCGCTCACCAATGACGAGTGGAACGCGCCCTGGACCAAGACGCTAGGGATGTACCTGTCGGGTGAGCTCCACCAGGTGCCGGGCGAGCCCATCCCTCCGACGGACGATTCCTTCCTCTTCCTGCTGCACGCCTCCGACGACGAGCTCGACTTCACCCTTCCGGGAGAGCCTTTCGGGGCGTCGTACGAGGTCGTCTTCGACACCGGCGCGCTGCGGCCGCCGGGACCTATCCCCGCGGGCGCCGCACTGCGGCTGGCGCCGCGGTCGTCCGCCCTGCTCCGCGTGGCGTCGTAGGCCTAGCGCAGGACCGGCTCCGCCGGGGCGCCCAGCGGTGCGGGCGCCGCGACAAGTCCCATCTCGATGGGCGACACCATGCCCTCATGGCGCGGAAGCACACGCACGGTGTAGCCGAAGGGACCGGTGCGCTCCAGCGCGATGTCACCGGAGAAGAGCCAGCGACTGCCGTCGTAGCCCTCCTCGGCATGCAGGTCGGCGTACTGCGGCGTAACGAGACGATCCTCCGCGTCGACACGACCGAAGACGACCTGGACGAGGACGTCATCGGGGGTGAGGTCACCCAGGCGCACGTGGGCACGCAGGTGCAGCGGAGCACCGAGGGACGGGGCGTCCCCGACGCCTGAAGCCTCGACGTGCTCGACCGCAACCCCGTGCCATGCCTGCCCCACGCGCGACTTCCACGCAGCCAGGTCGCGCGCGAGGGCGAAGTCGTCGGCGGCGGCGCGGCGCGAGGAACGAGCCGCGGGCTCGTAGAGGCGCGTGACGTATTCACTCACCATCCGACTCGCGAGGACCTTGGGCCCGAGCGTCATGAGCGTGTGGCGCACGCGTTCGATCCAACGGTGCGGCAGGCCGTCATCGCCACGCTGGTAGAAGGTCGGCGCGACCTCGCGCTCGATCAGGTCGTAGAGAGCTGCGGCCTCGAGGTCGTCTCGGCGCTCCGCATCCTCCACACCGTCTGCCGTCGGAATGGCCCAGCCGTTCTCACCGTCGTACCACTCATCCCACCAGCCGTCGAGGATCGACAGGTTGAGCGCACCGTTGAGTGCAGCCTTCATGCCCGACGTGCCGCTCGCCTCGAGCGGGCGGATGGGGTTGTTGAGCCATACGTCGCAGCCGGGATAGAGGATCGTCGCCATCGCGATGTCGTAGTCGGGCAAGAAGACGATGCGGTGGCGGACCTCAGGATCATCCGCGAAGCGAACGAGCTCCTGGATGAGGCGCTTGCCACCATCGTCCGCGGGGTGCGCCTTGCCCCCGATGACGAGCTGCACGGGTCGCTCCGGGTCGAGGAGGAGGTCACGCAGGCGGTCCGGATCGCGCAGCATGAGGGTGAGTCGCTTGTACGACGGCACGCGGCGCGCGAAGCCGATCGTGAGGATGTCGGGATCGAGCACGCCGTCGATCCATCCGAGTTCGGCGTCGCTCGCACCGCGCGTGCGCCACGAGGCGCGCAGGCGGGCACGCGCATCGGCCACGAGCTTCTCTCGCAGCATCCGCTTGACGGGCCAGATGGCCTCGTCGGGAATGCGCCCGATGGCCTCCCATCCACGGCCCTCCTCGACGAGCTCCGGCCCGACTTCGCGCGCGGCAAGATCGCGCACCTCGCGTGCGACCCATGTCGGCGCGTGCACGCCGTTGGTGATGGAGGTGATGAGCACTTCATCCGGATCGAATCCCGGCCACAGGCCCGCGAACATGCCGCGACTCACCGCGCCATGCAGGAGGCTCACGCCATTGGCGCGTTGTGCGAGGCGCAGGCCCATCACGGCCATGTTGAAGACTCCGGGGTCTCCACCGTCGTAGGTCTCGGCGCCGAGAGCGAGAATCGGATCAACGGGCATGCCGGGCTCGGCGTTGTCGCCACCGAAGAAGCGCTCGATGAGTTCGCGGGGGAATCGGTCGATTCCGGCCGGCACGGGGGTGTGCGTGGTGAAGACCGTGCCCGCGCGTACCGCTTCGAGTGCGGAGTCGAAGTCGAGACCACCCACCACGAGCTCACGCATGCGCTCGAGCCCGAGGAAGCCGGCATGACCCTCGTTGGAGTGGAAGACCTCCGGAGCCGGGTGGCCCGTGATTTCGCAGTAGCGGCGCAGGGCGCGCACACCGCCAATGCCCAGCAGGACCTCCTGCGCGAGGCGGTGCTCTCCCCCGCCGCCGTAGAGGCGATCGGTGACCTCCCGGTCGATCGGATCGTTCTCCTCGATATCGGAGTCCAGGAGCAGCAGGTCGACGCGACCGACGCGCGCAATCCAGATGCGGGCACGCAGGGTGCGGCCGCCAGGAAATCCGATGGAGATGAGCACGGGAGCGCCCGAGCTCTCGCGCAGGAGCGACACAGGCAGGCCGTCGGGATCTACGACGGGGTAGGTCTCGAGCTGCCATCCCTCCCGCGAGAGCGTCTGGTGGAAGTAGCCCGAGCGATAGAAGAGACCGACGCCGAGGATGGGCACGCCGAGGTCGGATGCCGCCTTGAGGTGATCGCCCGCGAGGATGCCGAGGCCTCCGGAGTACTGCGGGAGTGCGGCTGCGATGCCGTACTCCGGTGAGAAGTAGGCGATGCACTGTGGGCGGTCCTCGGGCTGGCGCTGGAACCACGCATCGCGATGCAGATAGCCGAGCAGGTCGTCACGCGTACGGCGTACCCAGTCGACATAGCCCGGATCGCTGGCGAGTTCCTGCAGGCGCTCGCGCGAGACTTCGCCGAGGAGTCGCACGGGATCGTCGCCGACTCGATCCCACAACTGGGGGTCGACGGCACGGAAGACATCGCGGGTCTCCGGGCTCCATGCCCAGCGCAGGTTGGCGGCGAGCTCCTCGAGCGGCTCGAGCTCGGGAGGCACGACGGTGCGGACGGTGAACCTGCGAATGGCCTTCACGGCGGTCACGCTAGCGGGTGGTCGCGGGCCGAGACGACCACCGGCCGCGCTTGCGGCGACACGACGGAAAACACCGGGATTCACCGCAAGGGAGCGAGTCGCTTGCAGTGCTCTTACGGGCTTTTGCGGGACCCGGGACCGCGTGCCGGCTGGCCAGTAGGCTGATGGCATGGCGGAGCGGGCAACGCGCAAGCAGGCCAGCGCGGCCCCTCAGGCCGCACCCAAGAAGGCCCCGGCGAAGAAGGCCCCCGCCAAGAAGGCCCCCGCCAAGAAGGCACCGGGTCGGATTGCCACTACTCGGAAGGCCGCGCCGGCCAGCACCGCAGCGGCGCCTGCGACATCTCCCCGCGTCGAGGTGCCGGCACTGCTCAGCGGGCGCATCCCGATGACCGATGCCTGGCCCGTCGTCGAGTCGGGACGAGTGGCAGCGAAGGCCGCCGTGGGCGAGCAGGTGCTCGTGCGCATCACGGCATTTCGCGAGGGCCACGGCTCACTCGGCGTGGAAGTCGTGCTCCGCGACCCGTCAGGTCGTGAGCGCTCGCGCCAGCGCATGCGCGACCTGGGCACGGGAGTGGATATCTGGGGCGCGGAAGTGGTGCCCGACGCCGAGGGCCTGTGGAGCTTCTCCTTCGAGGCCTGGGATGACCCATGGGGCACGTGGTGGCACCGCGCCGGAATCAAGGTGCCCGCCGGCGTCGACATGGAGGTCGAACTCGAAGAGGGCGCCCGCCTCATCGAGTCGATCCCTGGTGATCGCGCACGCCTCGACGGCATCGCCCGGACGGTCCGTGACACCGAACTGCCACCTGAGGTGCGCCTCGCCGCGGCCGGTGATCCCGACGTGCTCGCAGCTCTCGAGGTCCATCCTCTGCGCGAGGGAGTGACGCAGTGCGGCCCGTGGCCTCTGCTCGTCGAGCGCCGGCGGGCTCTCGTCGGATCGTGGTACGAGTTCTTCCCCCGCAGCGAGGGCGCGCGCGGCCGCCCGCTGAAGTCCGGCACATTCGCGACCGCAGCCAAGCGACTCCCCGCGATCGCGGCCATGGGGTTCGACGTCGTCTACCTCCCGCCCATCCACCCGATCGGCATGACGAATCGCAAGGGGCGCAACAACACCCTGGAGCCCAAGGCTGGAGACCCGGGGTCCCCCTGGGCCATCGGCGCTCCTGCCGGCGGACATGACGCCATCCACCCCGACCTGGGCACCGACGCCGACTTCGCCGCTTTCGTCGACCAGGCCCGTTCGCTCGGCATGGAGATCGCACTCGACCTCGCTCTGCAGGCATCGCCGGACCACCCGTGGGTGCGTGAGCATCCCGAGTGGTTCACCACGCGCGCCGATGGCTCGATCGCGTACGCCGAGAATCCGCCCAAGAAGTACCAGGACATCTATCCGCTCAACTTCGACAACGACCCCGAGGGTCTCTATGCCGAGGTGGCGCGCGTCGTACGCCACTGGATCGCCCGGGGCGTGTCGATCTTCCGCGTCGACAACCCGCACACCAAGCCGCTGTGGGTCTGGCAGCGGCTCATCGCCGAGATCAACGCCGACCACCCGGATGTCATCTTCCTCGCGGAGGCCTTCACCCGGCCGCCGATGATGCGGGCCCTTGCGGAAGCCGGCTTCCAGCAGAGTTACACGTACTTCACCTGGCGCAACGACAAGCAGGGACTCGAGGACTACTTCACCGAGCTTGCAGGGCCTGCGTCGGCGTACATGCGCCCCAACGCCTTCGTCAATACGCCGGACATCCTCCACGAGTTCCTCCAGACGGGCGGGCCTGCCGCGTTTGCGATCCGAGCGACCCTGGCGGCGACCCTCTCCCCCACCTGGGGGGTCTACTCCGGTTTCGAGCTCTACGAGTCGGTGGCCCTGCGCGAGGGCAGCGAGGAGTACCTCGACACGGAGAAGTTCGAGTACCGTCCCCGCGACTGGGTCGCCGCCGAGCGCGAGGGCCGGACGCTCGCGCCCTACCTCACGCTGCTCAACGACATACGTCGGAGCGCGCTCCCCCTGCAGGATCTGCGCAGCCTGCGTTTCCACCGCACCGAGGACCCCGAGGTCATCGCCTACTCCAAGCGGGTCGGTACCCAGACGACCCTCGTCGTGTGCTCCCTCGATCCGCACGGGGTGCGCGAGACGACCGTGTGGTGGGACATGCCCGCCATCGGCCTTGACTGGTCCGACCGCTTCATCGCCCACGATCACGTGACCGGGCAGACGTTCACGTGGGGCCAGGCCACGTACGTGCGCTTCGACCCCGTCGAGGTGGTCGCGCACATCGTGTCGATCGAGCAGGCGCCATGAGTAGGGACGGCGCGAGCAAGGACAGCGCGAGCAAAGAGGGCGCGCGCAAGAAGGACACGAGCAAGCTCCCGCGCGCGGTCAAGGTCGACCGGTCAGAGCTCGATCGCATCGTCGACGGTGCCCATCACGACCCCCATGCGATCCTCGGCCCGCATTCGGGCAAGGACGGCGTCACCGTCCGTGTCCTGCGCCCCATGGCCGAGGCGGTCGTCGTCGTCCTCGACGATGGCTCACGCGTGGCCCTGCGGCACGAGCACCGCGGCGTGTGGGTCGGCGTACTCCCCGTCAAGAAGGTGCCCGACTATCGGCTCGACGTGACCTACGGCGGTCGCGTGATCCCCGCGGATGACCCTTACCGGTTCCTCCCCACGCTCGGGGAACTCGACATGCACCTCGTCTCGGAGGGCCGCCACGAGGAGCTGTGGCGCGTGATGGGCGCCCACGTGCACGTCTACGACACTCCCCAGGGGAAGGTCACCGGTGTCTCGTTCGCCGTATGGGCACCCAATGCGCGCGGTGTGCGCGTCACGGGCAGCTTCAACCACTGGGACAGCCTCGCCCACCCCATGCGCAGCCTCGGCTCGACGGGCATCTGGGAGATCTTCGTTCCCAACATCGGCGACGGCACGATCTACAAGTTCGCCATCCTCGGCGCCGATGGCGTCTGGCGTGAGAAGGCCGATCCCTTCGCGTTCGCGACCGAGGTGCCGCCCGCCACGGGATCGGTGGTCTACACCTCCGACCACCAGTGGGCTGACGAAGAGTGGATGGCCCGACGGGCGGAGTCGGATCCCTTGCGGCATCCGATGTCGATCTATGAGGTGCACCTGGGGTCATGGCGACCCGGGCTCGACTACCGCCAACTCGCCGAGGAGCTCACCGCCTACGTCGTCGAGCAGGGATTCACGCATGTGGAGTTCCTCCCCGTCGCCGCGCACCCCTTCGCGGGCTCCTGGGGTTATCAGGTCACGTCGTACTTCGCTCCGACTCCTCGCTTCGGCAGCCCCGACGACCTGCGCTATCTCATCGATCGGCTGCATCAGGCGGGCATCGGCGTACTCGTCGACTGGGTGCCCGCCCACTTCCCCAAGGACGACTGGGCGCTGGCGCGCTTCGACGGAACGCCGCTCT
>CAYYZU010000057.1:0-10264 GCA_964476205.1 uncultured Actinomyces sp.
GGCAATATCGATGACCTCGACGTCGGCGACGATCCCGTGCTCGGCGCAGAAGTCGAGCATCTCTTGAGTGGCATCCACGCCGGCGAGCTTGGCCCCGACGATCGTGCGTGCCTCTCCGACGAGGTTGCCCGCCTCGAAGCTCAGCGGCTCGACGGGGAGGCCGACGATCGAGAGGGTGCCGCGCGTCTTGAGCAGGCCGAGGTAGGCATCCACGTCGATCGGTGCCGACACCGTGCTGAGGATCATGTCGAAGGACATGCGCATGGACTTGAAGGCATGGGTGTCAGTCGACGAGGCGAAGGCGTCGGCGCCGAGACGGCGAGCGTCGGCCTCCTTGCCCGGTGAGTGGCTGAAGACCGTGACCCGCGATCCCATGGCCTTGGCGATGCGGACCGCGACATGCCCGAGGCCGCCGAGCCCGATGACGCCAATCTCCTTGCCGGGGCCGGCGTAATCCTTGAGCGGGGGATAGACGGTGATGCCCGCGCACAGCAGTGGGGCCACGGCCTGGGTGTCCGGCCCCTCGGGGATGCGCAGGACGAAGTGCTCGTCGACCACGATGTGGTCTGAGTATCCGCCGTAGGTCGGCGTCACGCCGTCACGCTCGTAGCCGTTGTATGTCGTGGACCAGTCCGGGCAGTAGTTCTCATCTCCTGCCTCGCAGGCCGGGCAGGCGCGGCAAGAGGCGACGTAGCAGCCGACGCCGACACGATCGCCGACGCGATGCTTCGTGACGTCCGAGCCGACGGCGGTGACGCGGCCGACAATCTCGTGCCCCGGGACCATGGGGAAGATGTCCATCCCCCAGTCCGCTTCGGCCTGGTGAATGTCGGAGTGGCACACGCCGCAGGCGTCGATCTCGATGCTCACGTCACGCGGGCCGACCTCGCGGCGCTCGATGGTGGTGGGCGCGAGTCGCGCGCCGGCCTCGGCTGCCGCATAGGCACGTGCCTGCATGATGCTCCTTCACGAGTCAGGGGTGCTGAACTCCAGAAGCGTAGTCGTCGCGTACTCCTCACCGGGTCGCAGGACACAGGGGCCCAGCCCAGGCTGGTTGGGGGCATCAGGAAGTCGCTGTGCCTCGAGGGACACGGACTGGTGGACCTCGAACGGTGCATGCAGGCTGTTGCCGGTGTAGACCTGCAGGCCCGGAGCATCGCTGGAGACCGTCATGACCCGGCCGGACTCGGCGGCGTACAGGCGTGCCATGACGCGCATCCCGTCGCCATCGGGCAGGTAGCAGTCATCGAGACCGCCCGTAGCCGCAATGATCGGGCCGAGCTCGCGGGCGGTGCGCAGGTCGTACGCCGTGCCCGCCACATCCGTGACATCACAGGGGATGTTGGTGTCATCCATCGCAAGGCGCTGTCGAGCGGCGACCTCGAGGTGATGCGCGTCGATGGAGGGTGTGCCGTCGAGGTTCCAGTAGCCGTGGTTGGCCAGGCTCACCACAGTGGGCGCATCCGTCGTTGCCGACATCTCAATTGCAATGGAGTGCGGGGAGATCAGATAGGTGACGCGGGCATCGACGGCGCCGGGGAAGCCCATGTCGCCATCGGGGCTGTGCAGGGCGAAGGTCACCGATGCGTGTTCGGGGCTCTCGCTCACGTCGAGCACGTCCCACTCCAGGCGGTCGAATCCACGATGGCCCCCGTGCAGGGTGTTCGGGCCGTTGTTGACATCCAGTCGGTACTCAACGCCATCGAGGGCGAAGCGGCCGTCAGCAATGCGATTGGCGTAGCGCCCGACGGTCGCGCCGAGGTGGGGATTGAGCGCGACATCGGCGTAGTCCGCGAGGTCGAGCAGCGCCAGATGCACCGGTCCGAGGACGCCCTGACGGTCGGGCACCTCCACCTGGCGGATCGCTGCCCCGAGGGAGAGCAGGCTCACCCGCATCCCGGGCAGCTCGACGTTGATCGCTTCGAATGGTGTCGCCGCCGCCACAGGCTGCCGCGTAATGGTCATCAGGCTCCCTACCTTCAGGCGAGCGCCGCATCGACAACGGCGCGCGCCGCCTGCTGCACCTCGGCCAGGTGCTCTGGCCCCCGGAAGGATTCGGCGTAGATCTTGTAGACGTCCTCCGTCCCCGACGGGCGCGCAGCGAACCACGCGCTCTCGGATTCGACCTTGAGTCCGCCGATGGGCGCGTCATTGCCGGGTGCGCGCGTGAGCACGCGGGTGATGGGCTCTCCGGCCAGCTCGGTCGACGTGACCTGCTCGGGAGACAGGGTGGCGAGAGCGGCCTTCTCCTCGCGTGTCGCGGGCGCGTCGATCCGCGCGTACGCCGGGTCGCCGTGGATCTCGGTGAGTTGCCGGTAGCGGAGCGAGGGCGACTCGCCTGTCTCCGCGAGGATCTCCGACGCCAGGAGCGCAAGGATGATGCCGTCTTTATCGGTGGTCCACGCAGATCCGTCGCGACGCAGGAAGGACGCACCAGCCGACTCCTCGCCACCGAAGCCGACGCTTCCGTCGATCAGTCCCGGGACGAACCACTTGAAGCCGACCGGGACCTCCCACAGTCGCCTCCCCAGGGCAGCGGACACCCGGTCGATCATTGACGAGCTCACGACGGTCTTGCCGACGGCGGCATCAGGACGCCATCCGTCGCGTCGCGCGAAGAGATAGTCGACCGCCACGGACAGGAAGTGATTGGGGTTCATCAGGCCGCCATCGGGCGTGACGATGCCGTGCCGGTCGGAGTCCGCATCATTGCCCGTCGCGATGTCGTAGTCGGATCGACGCTCGATGAGTGAGGCCATCGCATGCGGAGAAGAGCAGTCCATGCGGATGCTGCCATCCCAGTCCAGGGTCATGAAGCGCCACGTGGGATCGATCCGCGGGTTCACGACTGTGAGGTCGAGGTCGTAGGTCTCGGCGATCGCAGCCCAGTAGTCGACACTCGCGCCCCCGAGGGGATCGGCACCGATACGAATCCCCGCCACCCGGATCGCATCCATGTTGATCACTGAAGGCAGGTCGTCGACGTAGTGCCGCAGGTAGTCGTAACGGTGCGTCGTCGACACGGCCAGGGCGCGAGGGAGGGTCACGCGCCGCACGCCCTCAAGTCCCGCGGCCAGCAACTCGTTGGCGCGGTCCTGGATCAACGAGGTGATGTCCGACCCGGCCGGGCCGCCGTCGGGAGGGTTGTACTTGAAGCCGCCGTCGCGGGGCGGATTGTGGCTGGGAGTGACGACGATGCCGTCGGCGCGCCCGGGATCGGTCGTCGAGCGTCCCGCGTTGTGGCGCAGGATGGCATGGGACACGGCGGGTGTAGGCGTGAGTGCCTCGCGCGAGTCGATGGCCACGGTGACCCCGTGCGCGGCCAGCACCTCGAGGGCCGTCGCCCACGCGGGCTGGCTGAGCGCGTGACTGTCGCGTCCGAGGAAGAGCGGTCCGTTGATCCCCTGCTTCTTGCGGTACTCGACGATCGCCTGGGTGGTGGCCGCGATGTGGTCGTCGTTGAAGGCGTGCGCGAACGACGATCCCCGATGACCGGACGTGCCGAAGGTGACACGCTGCGACGGATCGGTGACGTCCGGATGACCGGTGTAGTACGCCGTCACGAGTGCGGCCACGTCGATGAGGTCGGAATCCTGGGCGGGCTGGCCGGCGCGCGGGTGCGTCGTCATGGCCCCATCCTGCCGCCTCGTGCGTCTGGAGCGCAGGCCGTGGCCTCGATACGAGGCCTTAGGCTCGAGGCGTGGCGCTCGACCAGGCGGAAGCGATCTCGCGCGACGGCGTCCCTGATCGTCGCTACTTCCGCACACCGGCTACAGCGCCGGGGCCATCGGGGCCGCAGATGCTGGCGCAACTGCGTGCGATCCGCACTGATCCGCTGGGCTTCCTTCAGGGCATGACACGCACCTACGGCCCGGTCGTGCAGTTCCCCATTCCCTCTCCGGCCAGCTACCTGGTCGCGGATCCCACGGCGGTGCGCCGGGTCCTCGTGGACCGCTCGCGCTCCTACGACAAGGCCACCGTGCAGTACCGATCTCTCTCGCTGGTCACGGGTGAGGGCCTGCTCACCACCTCGGGTGACATCTGGCGGAGGCAGCGGCGCATGGTCCAGCCTGCTTTCCACCGCGCAAGCCTGGAAGCGGTCGTCGGCCATGCGGCAGCAGCCACGGACGAACTCCTCGCACGATGGGGGGATACGTCGCGCGGCGCCGTTATCGACATCGATGAGGCGATGATGCGTGTCGCCCTGGAGACCGTGGCGGCATCGCTCTTCGGCACCGACCTCTCGGCTGACGCCGATCGGCTCGCGCGAGCGACGCTCGAAGCCCTTGATGTCGTGGTGTCGTCGGCGCAGGTGCCGATACGGCTACCTGCCTGGACCGCTTCGCAGCGCACGCTGCGGCGTGCGACCCGCGAACTCGACGAGGCCGTGCACCGGATGGTGCAGCGGCGCCTCACCGAGGCAGAGCCCCGTGCCGATCTCCTCGGCCTCCTTATCGCTGCGCTCGAGGGCGATGAGCCGATCCCGCTGCGCGAGGTGCGCGACGAACTCGTCTCCTTCATGGTGGCGGGCCACGAGACCGCGGCGAGCGCGATGACCTGGGCACTCTGGCTGCTGGCCGGGGACGCGCGAGCGCAGCAGAGCGCCTTGGACGAGGTCGGTGAAGTCCTCGGCGACCGACGAATCGAGGTGGACGATCTTGCCCGTCTGCCCTATCTGCGTGCGGTCATCGACGAGGCCATGCGCCTGTATCCGCCGGTGTGGCTCGTGACGCGCCGTGCCATGGAGCCTGACGTCCTCGGTGGCCGTGAGATCCCTGCAGGGTCGCTGGTCATCATGACGCCCTACCTCGCGCAGCGTGACCCGTCGGCCTGGGCGGACCCCGAGCGATTCGACCCCGAGCGCTTCCTGGGTGATCAGCGCGGCGGAGCGGCCGCTGACGCCGCTTACTGGCCCTTCGGCCTGGGCCCGCGTATGTGCGTGGGGAAGGACTTCGCTTACCTCGAGGCGATCGCGGTGCTGGCATCTCTGCTGCAGCGTGTCCGAGTGGCGCGGGTGCCGGGGCAGCCGGAACCGAAGGCCGTGCCCCTCGTGACGCTGCGTCCGCAGGATGCCCTGCCGCTCGTCATCACCCCGCGCTAGCCGCCGCGCGTGACGTACTCGACCAATGCGGCGCGCTCGTCTTCAAGAGCCTCGAGTCGCATCTTGACGACATCGCCGATGCTGACGATGCCTGCGAGAGTGCCGTCCATGGCGACGGGAAGGTGACGGAAGCGCCCGATGGTCATGAGCTGCATCGCGTCGTCCACCGTGTCGTCAGGGGACACGGTGGTGACTTCGGAGGTCATGATCTCGTGCACAGCCTTGGGTCTCACGCCGCCCGTGCGACCGGCGTCAGGGTCAGCCGCCATTGCCCGCACGACATCGCGCTCCGAGACGATGCCGTCGATGCGACGTCCGTCGGATGAGACGACGACGGCGCCGATGTGGTGGTCGGCGAGGACGGCGATGAGTTGCGAGACGGTGGCCTCGGGTCCGATCGTGACGGTGTGAGCGCCCTTCGAGGCGAGGATGGCTGAGATCTTCACGGTGACCACCTCCACGTCCATGCTGACCCTCGGTGATCCGCATGGCAAGAGCCGTCATGAGCAAGATGAGATGGGACCGTGGTCGAATTTGCCCGTGCACATCTCCACGGAGCGACTCGATCTCTCGGCGCCTGGCGTCGACGTGTGGCAAGCCCTCCTGGAGGGTGAGGTCGAGTCTGCGTCTGAGGGGTACCCCACCGACGGCGACCTGGTCATGGCTCGACTCGTCGTGGAGGGGCACCTTCCCGCGGGGGAATGGGGCCCGTGGCAGATCCGTGAACGAGCGAGCGGCCTGCTCATCGGAGGCGCCGGTTTCAAGGGCGCGCCTGACGAAGCCGGCACGGTCGAGATCGGCTACGGCCTCGCGCCGGCGGCTCACGGCAGGGGCTTCGCCACGGAAGCGGTCATCGCGCTCGTGTCGCACGTGCTCGCGCACGGGGCACGGGCGGTGCGGGCGGAGGTGCAAACGGGCCACACGGCAAGCGAACGCGTCGTCACGCGGGCTGGATTCACAGCGGGCGAGAGCGACGGCGTCGTCACGTGGTGGTGGCGCGACCTTCGATGATCGACAGCGCAGAGGTGTGCAACGGGGCGTTAGTGGTAAGCGACATCAGCCCGCTGGGCCGCTCGAAGGTGGTGAAGCGTCCACCCGCTTCCTCGATGATCGGGATGAGTGCGGCGACGTCCCATAGGCCCAGGCCCACCTCTGCCGCGACGTCGACGGCCCCTTCGGCCACGAGCATGTGCGACCAGAAGTCACCGAACGCTCGCGTGCGCAGAGTGCTGGCCATGAGCTCATCGAGCGCTCGGCGGTCCCAGTTGTCGGGGTCGCTGAAGGAGAAGGATGCATCGGCGAGGTCGGACACGGCGCTTGCCTGGATGCGGCGCGGCTCGGGGGACTCCGGTCCCGTCGTCCATGCCCCGTGGCCGCGCGCCGCCCACCAGCGGCGTCCGAGTGCGGGTGCGCTCACGACACCGACCTGGATGGCCGAGTCGTCCGCGAGCGCGATGAGGGTTGCCCAGACGGGGACTCGTCGGACGTAGTTCTTGGTGCCGTCGATGGGGTCGAGAATCCAGCGACGCCCTGAGGCCGCGTCACCGCCGTACTCCTCGCCCACGATCGCGTCACCGGGGCGGGCCGACTTGATGCCCTCACGCAGGGCCAGTTCTGTTGCCTGGTCTGCCTCGGTCACGGGCGACATGTCGGCCTTGGTCTCCACGCGCAGGTCCGTGCGTCGCGCGTAGGCCAAGGTGATGGCGTCGGCCTCATCAGCGAGTTGGAGGGCCAGGGCCAGATCAGGGGACAGTTCGGCCGGTGTCGTCACGGGCTCACCGTAGCGAGCGGCCGTAGCCTGTGCCCATGTCGGACACGATCTTCGGTCTGCCCACCCACGTGCTCGTGGTCCATGCGGCGGTGGTGCTCCTGCCTCTGTCTGCCCTGGGTGCCGTCATCATGGGCTTCTCGCGCCGATTTTCGGTTCGCTTCGGCCCTGTAGTCGTCGCCGTCGCCGCGGTCGGCACGGTGGCGGCATTCGCCAGCCGCATCTCTGGCGAGGAGTTCGCCGAGCGCGTCGGCAATCCCGAAGAGCATGCTGAAGCGGGTTCGCTCCTGCCTTTCATCGCCGTGGGGTTTCTCATCGCGGTCGTGCTCCTGTGGCTTCTCGACCGGCGAGGCGCCCGCGACCTGGGCACCCAGATCGTCGCGGTGATCGTCATCATCGCCGCCCTCATCGTCACGGGCTGGACCATTCGCACGGGCCACTCGGGCGCTGAGGCGTCATGGAAGGCCATCGTCGAGAACACCCAGCCCGGTGGCTGACGTGCGCGCACTGATCGCGGGGTGTGCCGCGGTCGCTGTGACGTTCTGCGCAGCAGCCTGCTCCTCAGGCGTGGGCGCTGACACGGCTCCCGGAACTCTCCACGGGCCCTACCCCGTCACGCGGGTGGTCGATGGCGACACGTTGCGCGTCGATCGCGGGGGCGAAGAGATCGTCATCCGCCTCATTGGCCTCGACACCCCCGAGACTGTCGCGCCCGACCGCCCCGTCGAGTGCTTCGGCCCCGAGGCTTCCGCTCGCACGAAGGGCCTGGTCGAGGGCGGCGAGGTGTGGCTGGAGTACGACGAGGCCTCCGGACTCACCGATAAGTACGACCGCACGCTCGCCTTCGTCTGGCTCGACAGCGACACCATGCTCAATGAGGTCCTCGTCGCCGAGGGCTACGCCGAGGAAGTCACCTACACCGACGGCTACGCCCACCAGGCTGACCTCCGGGCCGCCGAGTCCCGTGCGCGCGAGGCGGGGGCAGGGCTGTGGAGCGCCTGCGTCGGGGAGCAGGGGTGAGCACCGAGGGCGGCATGAAGGCCGTCATCGCGGCCTTGCTCGCCAATCTCGGCATCGCCCTGAGCAAGTTCGTCGCCTTCGCCTTCACGGGGTCGTCGTCGATGCTGTCGGAGGCCATCCACTCCGTGGCCGACTCCGGCAACCAGGTCCTGCTCCTCGTGGGCAACAAGCGATCCAAGAAGGTGGCGGATGCCCAGCATCAGTTCGGCTACGGCCGCCGCAGATACGTCTACGGCTTCATCGTCTCGATCGTCCTCTTCCTCGTGGGCGGGCTCTTCTCGCTCTACGAGGGCTTCCATAAGTTCCAGCACCCCGAGGAACTGTCGGATGCCTGGATCGCGTTTGTCGTCTTGGGCGTGGCGATCGTCCTGGAGGGTTTGAGCTTCCGCACCGCCCTGCGCGAGGCCAACCGCTCGCGCGGCAAGCGGTCGCTCTTCCGGTTCTTGCGCGATGCCCGACAGCCGGAACTGCCCGTCATCTTGCTCGAGGACCTTGGTGCCCTGGTAGGACTCGTGTTCGCGCTGTTCGGCGTCTCCATGGCCGTCGTGACCGGAGATGGGCGGTGGGACGGTGTCGGTGCCATGGCCGTCGGCACGCTGCTCGTCATCATCGCGGTCTTCCTCGCCTTCGAGATGGCCGCCATGCTGGTCGGCGAGAGTGCGCTGCCCGAGGAAGACGCGGCGATTCGCGCGGCGCTCGCATCATCTCCCTTGGTCGATCGCGTCATTCACGTGCGCACCCTGCACGTGGGGCCTGACGAACTGCTCGTCGGAGCCAAGATCGCTATCGGCAAGTCCGATACCGGACAGGAGATCGCTGCCGGCATCGACGATGCCGAGGCACGATTGCGTGCCGCTGTGCCCTCGGCCGTTTACATCTTCCTCGAGCCGGACATCGACCGAGCGCCCGTGCGGCCCGACTAGGCGAGTTCCTCGCCTACGCTCTCAGCGTCGAGAACCGTCGCAACGTCGTCCGAACCGCCGCGCGAGCGAATGAGCCTGCGCAGGGAATCGAGTCGGGCACGCAGGTGCGGATCGCCCGCGACGAATGCGTCCAGCGCGCACTCCTCCTCATCGTGCGTGCAGCCGCGCGGGCATTCCGCGAGCCCTGGCGCGAGATCGTCGAACGCGGAGATGACGGCATCGGGAGTCACGTGGGCAAGCCCGAAGGAGCGCACCCCGGGGGTGTCGACGATCCATCCGCCCTGGGGGAGTCGCAGCACCAGGGTCGAGGTTGACGTGTGCCGGCCGCGACCGGTCACCGCGTTGACGTGGCCCGTGGCGCGCGCGGCACCGGGGACGAGGGCGTTGACGAGCGTCGACTTGCCGACCCCCGAGTGCCCGACGAGCACGGTCGTGCGGTCGCGGAAGTGGTCGAGGACCGTCTGCAGGTCGGCTTCGCGCGGTCGCTTGCCCTCGCCGCGGGCGACGGGAATCGCTACGACGTCGAGAGCGGCGTAGGCGTCGACGAGCGGCTGCGGGTCGGCGAGATCGGCCTTCGTGATGATGAGGAGCGGCTCGATGCCGGCGTCGATGGCCGCAACGAACGCGCGATCGATGAAGCCCAGTCGCGGCTCGGGGTCGACGGTGGCGACGACAACGGCGAGCTGATCGGCATTGGCCACGATCACGCGTTCGACCGGATCGTCGTCATCTGCGGTGCGCCGGAGCACGGTCGACCGCTTGTCCACGCGGACGATGCGCCCGAGGGACTCGGTGCCCGGTCGGGAATCCGTGACGAGGCCGATGCGATCGCCGACGACGACTCCCTTGCGGCCGATCTCCCTTGCCTTGACGGCGAGCGACTCCGTGCCATCGTCCATGGCGACGGTGAAGCGTCCGCGGTCCACCGTGATGACCGTGCCGGGCAGTGCCTGGTCGAACGACGGGCGGTCCTTCGACCGCGGGCGCGACTTGCGCCGCCCAGGACGGACGCGGACGTCGTCCTCGTCGAGATCCCGGCCGCTCCTGCTCATGCGCCGCCCTCGGATCCGGCGAGCATGGCGTGCCACATGCCGGGGAAGTCCGGAAGCGTCTTGCCGGTGGTGGCGATGTCTTCGATGCGGACAGCCGGCACCACCAGGCCGATGACAGCGGCGGCCGTCGCCATGCGGTGATCGCCGTACGACGACACGGTCGCACCGTGAAGTGCGCCGGGAGTGATGCGCAGGGCGTCGGCAGACGCATCGACGCGCGCTCCGAAGGCGCCGAGCATCTCAGCGAGCGCGGCGAGGCGGTCGGTTTCGTGACCGCGCAGGTGACCGATACCGGTCAGGTGAGAAGGGGAAATCGCGAGCGCTGCGAGAGCGGCCACGACAGGAGTGAGCTCGCCCACCTGGCCGAGATCCGCGTCGATGCCTCGGATCTCCCCGGGTC
>CAYYZU010000058.1:0-10181 GCA_964476205.1 uncultured Actinomyces sp.
GGGCTGTGACGGAGTAGCCTCGGCGAGTGATCGACTGGGGACTCGTGTCGTGCGGTCTGCGCGGGCACATCACCTATCGGCCGGAGGAGAGCGAGTACGCCGAGCGTCTGCAGGCCACCACGGCCGCGGGGGAGGCATGGCGGTGCCTGCGGTGTGGGGCCTATGTCGCCGAGACTCCAGCGGGGTCCGGCCCTGCCGACCTGGCACCGACGCCCACCCGGGGGCGGGCGCTGCGCCAGCTCATCATCCTGAGGCTGCTCGCCGTCCTCCGTGGGATCGAGGGCACGGCGTGGCTCGCGGTCGGCATCACCGCGTGGTTCGTGAGCGATCGCGTGCCGGAGTTCCTTGCGGCGCTCAAGGAGGCGGTGCCCGCACTCGAGCCCGTGACACGGACCATCGGCTGGGATATCGATCGCTCGTGGCTCGCGCGAATGGTGGACCGGTGGTCCGAGATCAGCCCGGACACGATCATCTTGCTCGGGACGGCCATCGCGGCACTCGGTGCCGTGAAGTGGGCCGAGGCCATCGGCCTCTGGATGGGCAAGCGCTGGGGCGAGTACCTCGCCGCGGTGGCGACCGCGGCATTTATCCCGGTCGAGATCTACGAGCTCATCGAGCACGTGTCGGCGTTCAAGATCGTGCTACTGCTCATCAATGTCGCGGCGGTCGTGTGGCTGGTGGTCGCCAAGCGGCTCTTCGGCGTGCGCGGCGGCCTGGCCGCCGAGCGCGCGGAGAACGAGGAGGTCTCGCTGCTCACCGTGGAGAGGGCCGCCGAGGTGGGGACGTCCTAGCCGGTGGCAGACTTCGGCCATGCCTGATGTCTACACGCCCGCCCCTGACCGCTACGACGGCCGCATGCCCTACCGCCGGTGCGGACGTAGCGGACTGAAGCTCCCGGCCGTCACCATCGGCTGCTGGCACAACTTCGGCGACGACACGCCCCTGCAGACCCAGCGCGACATGCTGCGCACGGCGTTCGACCTGGGCATCACGCACTTCGACCTGGCCAACAACTACGGCCCGCCCTACGGCTCCGCCGAAATCAACGTCGGACGCATCCTGCGCGAGGACTTCGCGGGCCTGCGCGATGAGCTCGTCATCTCCAGCAAGGCGGGCTGGGACATGTGGCCCGGTCCCTACGGCGATCTGGGATCGCGCAAGTACATCCTCGCCTCGCTCGACCAGTCACTCGAGCGCCTCGGCCTCGACTATGTCGACATCTTCTATCACCACCGGCCCGACCCTGAGACTCCGCTGGAGGAGTCCATGGGCGCCCTCGCGACCGCGGTGCACTCCGGCAAGGCGCTCTACGCCGGAATCTCGTCGTACTCCCCCTCGCGCACCATCGAGGCGGCCCGCATCCTCGGCGACATGGGCGTGCCGCTGCTCATCCACCAGCCGTCGTACTCGATGTTCAACCGCTGGATCGAGACCGACGGCCTCATCGAGACCTGCGCCGACCTCGGAGTCGGCATCATCACCTTCAGCCCGTTGGCGCAGGGCATGCTCACTGATCGCTACGCCGAGGGAATCCCCGCGGGCTCGCGGGCGCAGCAGGGCAAGTCACTCGATCCGGCGATGGCACACGACGACAACCTCGCGCGTGTGCGCGGACTCGCGGCCATCGCCCGCGAGCGGGGCCAGTCCCTCGCTCAGATGGCGGTGTCGTGGACGCTGCGCGATCCGCGCGTCACCTCGACCCTGCTCGGCGCCAGCAGCGCCGAGCAACTGCGCGAGACGGCGGCGGCGGTGCAGCGGTTGGACTTCACGCCCGCGGAAGTTGCCGCGATCGACGAATACGCCGTCGAGGCCGGCATCGACCTCTGGCGCGATCAGTCCCGCTTCGCGTAGCGAGCCATCGGTTTTTGCCAGTTCGACGAGGCTATTGGCTGTGAAACGTCGTCTAACTGGCAAGAAGTCGCATCAGGGAGCGGCGAGCAGTCGGACGCCCTGAGTGCGCTGGATGGCGAGGCGTACGTCGGGCCCGGTCGTGCAGCCCAGGATGTGTCCGCCGGCGTCGCGCGCCTTCGTGAGTCCATGCAGGTGCAGGCCGGGTGCGCCTACGCCGAGCAGGTCGGGCCCTGTGCGGAAGCCCACCAGCGTGGCGCTCACGTCCGTGAGCGGGAACACCGTCTGATTTGCCACTACCTCGGACAGTGGCGGGTAGGGCTCGGACTGCGCGGGCACGCTGCGGGCAGTGAGTACCTCGAAGGTTCCGATGAGTCGTGTCGCGACCATGCCATTGGACGTGCCCGCGAGGTCGTCGATGAGGGGGCCCAGCGCCGAGCACTCGGTGCCCGCCGGCACGCGCATGGAGGCCTGCGGAGTGAAGCGCACGGCTTCCACCCACGGTGTCGTGCGCGACAGTGATGCGACGCGCGGAATGCCGTCGGTCCCGACGCGGTACGTCGTTCCCCCGATCAGGACGAGCTCGCCATCGAGGCGATCGAAGGTGCCCAGGCCGATGGTTGCCCCGCGCACGCCGTCCTCCACGGGAGCGAGACCGTCATAGTCGGGCTGCACGAGGTAGTCGAACGTGCCGATCTGGGAGACCCATCCGGTCGGTGTAGGCGCATCATCCGCCGAGGCGAGCGGCACTCCGATGACGAGGGCGAGTGCCGCGAGCGCGGTGGTGAGGATGGCGACGCGAGACGTGGTTCGGGAGGTGGTGCTCTGGGGGACCTCTGGTGTGCTCACGGGGTGATTGTGCCGGTGCGCTCACGACCGGACGCGGCGGCCGCGGCGTAGGAGCGAGCGACCGTGAGGGCCGCAGGCGTGATGAGTGCCGCCACGAACACGAGGTAGAGCACGCCAGCGGCCAGACCGAGGGTCTGTGCCAGCCAGATCCCGAGTGCGATCCCCAGCGTCGCGATGGTTGTCCCGATGACCGTGCGGAGGGCATCGGAGCTCACGCGGCCCATGTCGGCAGCGATGAGGCCGACCGCGAGGAGCGGGGAAAGCGTGTAGGCGTTGGCCTCCATCGCAGGCGCCCAGCCCAGAGAGGATCCCCAGTAGAGCGATGCCCAGGCGATGAGTGCGCCCAGGATGAGCGCAAACATGCTGCGTTGGCGCGGAGACATGACGACGAAGTGGTCGTAGACGCGGGCGACGGCGTGCGTCACGAGTGCAGCAGCGATCACGGTGACGAATGCAGTGACGGTGAAGAACTCGACGATGAAGAGCGCTCCAATGAATCCACCGCTTCGCATCCCGAGGGTGAAGCGCAGCACACCTCCGATGACGATGGCGGCGATGATGCCGAAGGGGAGCAGGTCGGGCGGAATGCGCTCGATGATCGGCGCGACGTTCTCCGTGCCAGCAGGCAATCCCTGCATGAGAAGGAAGGCGGGGAGGCAGATGATCACCGTCCCGGCGGCGACGGCCCCGAGTGCCAGCATCGTGCGCGGGAAGCCCTGGTGGGAGACGTCGTAGGAGATCAATCCCGGCACGACGAAGGCTCCGAAGGCGATGGACACGCCCACGAAACCGCTCATCGCCTGGATGTACGGCGTGAGCGCGAGCAGGGCGACGGTGATCAGTGATCCCGTGAGCACCGCTAGGACGAAGACCGCCGACCTGGGCAGCGCGACGACGCGCAGGATGATGCCGCGCAGGAAGCTGAGCGTGAGCACCGTGACCAAAGCCACTCCGAGGAGCGTCTGCCACTGCCCGGTGATCGCCAGGATGGCGATGTAGCCGCCAGCGACCGATCCTCCGCCCACGAGATGGAAGCGCGTGTAGACGGCAAAGGCAATCGCGACCGAGACGACCAGGAGGAAGCGGAAGAGCGCGGGATCGGTGAACACCGTCACAGCACGTCCTTCCCGAACATCTTCTCGCGGATGAGGTCGGCGACGTACTGGTGGTTGTTCTCCAATCCGATGAGGGCGATGCTCCGCGGCCACTCCCCGCGCACGCGCTCCGCTAACTCAGCCATGCGGCGGTAGAGCGGCCGCTCGCCGTACCCCCACGTCCCGATCCGGACGATGCGGTCGTTGGTCCACCCAGCCTGGTGGGCGTAGTGCCGGACGACGACGTCGGGCTCGCCGACGATGACGATGCCGTCCACGTCGGCGGGCGTGATGCTCGCGGCGAACTGGATTGCGCGGAGCGGCCGATCCCAGCGGGTGGTGAGGATGGCGAGGGTCACCGCATCCGACGGCATCTGGGCCTTGGCTCCGACCAGCGCTGGGGTCAGGCTGTCGGTGTCGTTGATGGATCCGATGTCGCGATACCACCACTCGATGCCATCGATCATCGCCGTCACGGGGAGGGTCGGCAGTGGCTCGACTGAGGCGATCTCCATGCCGCGGACGGCGGTCTCGCGATCCACCCCGGCGTATGCCGCGACCGCGAGGGCCATGGCGACGTTGTCCGGGTGCGCTCCTGGCAGACGCGCGAGAATGCCTGGATCAACCTCCGTGCCGCTGACGGCATCGAAGGTGCAGCCGTGCACCTGGGCCTCGTACGCGAGTACCGCACGGGTGGCCACGCGGTGCTCTGCAGTGATCGCGACTTTGGCGCCTCGCATCACATTGCTCAGCGATACGGCTATCTGCTCGAGGGTGGTGCCCTGCTCCTCCAGGTGATCCCACAGGGCGTTCGTGACGATGCTCGCCTGGGGTCGCACGATGTCGTCGGTGCACATGCGGATGAGGTCGGGTGTGACGGCCATGCATTCGAGCACGACGGCTTCGGGGGCAACGGCGTCGCGCCGGAAGGAGCGGTTGACGGCCTCGAGCATCTCGAGAATCGACACCTGGCCGATCCGGTGGGTCGAATGTTCAGTGCCCGCCGTGTCGAGTTCGCGCGATGCGGTACCCGTCATCTTGCCGAGCGTGGGAATGCCGGCCTCGCTGAGCGCTGCGTGGATGAGGCGCACCGTGGACGACTTCCCGCGTGAGCCGGTGACGAGCACGCGCAGCGGGATGCGCTGCAGCCGAGCCGTATTGCGTCGCGACCAGATTCCCCAGACGATCCCCACCGTGGCCAAGGCCGCGGCGGCAAGCCCAGCGGAGATGGATTGCTGGGTAAGCAGATCGCCCGATGCGCGGTCCCAGATGCCCCCCACGCGCACTAGCGTGCCACGCGCGCCAATGGGCAGGGGGGCGTTCAGTGACCTCGCGTCACGCGCCTGACGATGTGTGCGGCGTTCGGAGCCGTGGCAAGGAGTCGGTCGTAGGGCTCGTCCCTCAACTCGAGGACAATCCCCGGCTTCGTGCCGATGAGTGCGCAGAAGTCATGGCCGCCGCGGTAGCGCATCCGACCCACGAGGATGACGTGCGGAATGCCGATGCCGGGCCACCGCCAGCCGCGCACCCGCGGCCACATGTCGGATACTGCCTCGGCGTGGATGATGTGGTCCCACGGGATGTCGAAGCTCTTTTGGAAGGTACCGAAGCGCTCCCACCCGTCGAGTCGCACCGAGAGGTGCGTGTGATCCATGACGAGGATGGCCATGGCCCCAGCGTGCCATCCGGTGTCTTCGCCTGCCACCGTCGTACCCACCTGACATGCTCGGGGCATGGCCGGCCCGCGCACCTCCTCACGATCACCCGTCACCGTGCGGGTGCCCGAGGTCGCGGCACCGAATCGCCCCTGGTCGGCTACTGCCATCGAGCAGTTCCTCGGCTGCCCCTTGCGCTACTGGTGGCAGCGCCTCGAGCGCTGGGAGACCCCTTCGACCGCGGCACTCGTCATCGGCCGAGCGGTGCACAGCGCACTGGAGCACCTGCTTGCGCTGCCACCCGAGGAGCGCGTACCCGAGCGTGCTGATGCCTACCTCGCTGATGCTCTGGTCGATGAGCTCGCCCTGGTCGAGGGCCAGGGCATTGACGAGGCCGAGGTGCGCGAGGGCAGCGCGCGCGCGATGGCGTCGTACTGGGCCACGGAGGAGCCCGCACGCATCGAGGTTGCCCGCGACGGGCTCGAGCGCGAGGTGCGCACCGACCTCGTCGGCCTGCCCTTCCTGGGGCATATCGACCGCATCGCCGTGGCAGAGCCGGGCCTGCGCGTGACCGACTACAAGACCGGTGCGCCAAAGCCGAAGTATTGGTGGTCCTACTGGCGCCAGCAATTGCTGTACGCCGCGGCGCTCGAGGACATGGGCGAGCCGATCGCGGAAGTCGAACTGCTTTATCTCAAGGAGCCGCGGGCTGTGACGCGTCCGGTGTATCCCGCGGCTGTCCGGCGTGCGCTCGCGGATCTGGAGTCCGCGCACGAGCAGCGCGAGGGCATGGCCACCGGTGGCGCGTGGGAGGCCCGTCCCGGTCCGCTGTGCCGCTACTGCGACTTCCAGCCGGTGTGCCCGGCGCAGCGCAGCGGTGCACCTAAGCCCGGGACACCTGAGAGCAACGCCGTGCTGGTCGAGCGTGGGCTTGTGCAGCGAGGCGGGGATCAGGCAACCGAGCCGGCCGTCAAGCCCGCGGGCGACCTCATCGACATCCTTGACGACGAGATCCTCGGCAATGGGATCCCCGGCGACGGAGCCCACGCGTGAGTCAGGTCGAGATACCGCCGTGGACCCCACCGTGGCGGGTCGTCGTACGCGATCGACTCATCCGCGTGAGCGCTGCGCATGTCCGAGGTGAGGAACGCTGGGAGTGCCCCACCCAGATCGCCGTCAAGGCTCGACCCACCCTCCAGGTGGATCGCGACCCCTCCGTGCGCCCGACCTACCCGCCCTTCCACTCCTTCGCGCTGGGACTCGCACGCGATGCCGCCTATGCGGTCATGGCCTCCGGCACTGATCCCGAGGTCGCTCTCGAGCAGGTATGCGCCACTTCGACGGGCGACGTGGCAGACGCCGCACGCGATGTCGCGCGCGAGGCCCTGCAGGGCTACCTCATCGCGGTCGCGCGTCTGCGCGACACGGGCGAACTGCCCGGCGAGACCGTGGTGCGCGAGTTCTTTGCCGCGGACGAGGTCGATGTGCGGGTCGAGTGGTCCGCCTGGGGTCTCCTGCATGTGAGCCGCGATGGTGCGGACCGCGAGTACCACGTTCTCACCTGGGAGCAGGCGGGCACGCGCCGTCGCGAGTCGGCGTACCTCGCCGTCTACGCACGCGTCGCGGCCGACGCGATCATGAAGCAGGAGGGCAGCCTCTGGCGCGAGCGCTGGCCTGCGGCGGCGTCGCAGCCGGGTACGGCGCAACGCGTGCGCGTGCGCGAGATCGGCATGCTCGATGCGAGTGATGCGTTACTCCTCGATATGACGGCGGGCGAGGCACGCGAGCGCTTTGCGGATGTCGTCTCCGAGAGCGTGCACGTGCTCGGGGGTGGGGCCTTCAATCCCGGAGGACGATGCGCCTCGTGCCCCGTCCGCTACGAGTGCCCCGGTGTCGCGCGCATGCCAGGGGTCCTTGGTGTCGCAGGACCCGCGCTGTGGACGAGGGCCCTGAGCCCGGGCGACCTCACCAATGCGCGTACCTGCACCTGGCAGGTGCACCTCGAGCGGGAACTATCGCTTCCCAGGGCACGGCGCGAGACCACGGAGGCGATGGTCCGCGGCACGCACCTGCACACCTGGCTCGAGCATGCCCACGCGCGACTGGTGCCCTGCAGTGCCGACGACCTGCCACTCCCGGGCGAGGGGCTCGGCGATGTGGCCGAGCTGCTGGGCTGGGATGAGCAGGCGTACGCCGCGCTCCGCCCCTTCCTCTTGCAGCACGTCGCGGCCTGCCCTCTCCGCCGTGATGACATCGTTGCGGTGTACCCCGAGCAGTCGCTCACCGCATGGGACACCGACGTCGATGTCGTCATGAGCACACGCGCCGACCTCGTCGTCGAGACAACCGATGGGCATCTCGTCCGCGAAACCAAGAGTGTCGGCGCGCACCACGAGATGCCGCAGTCCGCCGCGGAGGTGTTCGAGCGCTATCCGCAGGTGGCTGTGACGCTGTGCATGCTCGCGGACGGCCTTGACCCGGTGACGGGAGCCGTGGTCGCCGAGGCACGTCCCGCTCGGGTGGAGGTCGAGATCCTGCGCCCCGACGGGCATGAGGTGCGCGGCTTCGACACGTCCGACGCCGAGGCCGTGCTCATCGCGCGGGCGACCATCGCCGAGCCCATCGATACCGTCCTCTACTCCCCCGCGGAGCCGACGGTGGGCAGGCACTGCTCGTGGTGCCCGGTGTCGCGATGGTGTGCGGCCTACCGGGGACAGTCCGCCGACCTGGTGGATGGAGAGATTGATCCGGTGGTGGGCGGAGCAGGAGATGAGCGCCCGCGCATGTCGCTGCTTGCCTACGCCGAGGCCGTCACTATCGAAGTCGACGCTGACGTCCCCTTCTGAGGTGGCTGTCACGCCTGACCTGTGCCACGCTCGGGCCATGGCTGAGCCCGCTGATTCGACGACGGTCCCCGTGCCCTGGTCTGCGCGGGCACCGCAGCGCTATGTCTTCGCTGCGCTTGCGGTGATCATCGGCATCGCTGTCGTCATCACGGCGATCGCCTACATCAGCGCAGGCACGGGCGGGGTCGTGCCCTACCTCATGATCACTGTCGGCCCGGTGCTTGCCGTCGTCTACGTCTACTACTTCGGCTTCCGGAAGTTCGACGCGCAGGATTAGCGGGCGCGGGCTGGAGCCTGGATCCGCGGATTGCCGCAGGAGTTCGCCAGCACGCGCAGTGACGCTTGCTCCGATGAGTCGACGGTGAGCCGCCAGCGCCACTTCACGGCAATCCACTCGCTCACGTAGGTGCAGCGATACGCCGTGCGCGGCGGCAGCCACTCGGCTGGGTCCTGGTCGCCCTTGGAGCGATTGCTCGATGCCGTCACCGCGATCAGAGAGCCGGCGTACCCGAGGTCGTTGGCGAATGCCTCCCGCACGGATGTCGTCCAGCGCCGTGCGCCTGAACCCCAGGCCTCGGCCAGCGGCACCATGTGGTCGATGTCGAGTGCGGAGGGATCGCGCACCGTCACGCCATCGAAAGCGGAGAACCATCGCCCCGAGCCGACGGGGCAGGAGCTGCCGGTGCTGGGGCCGCGTAGAGCCTCGATCATGAGGACTCGGTCGCGCACGTCGCAGTCATCCCCGAGGTAATCCCAGTGCGGGAAGAGATCACGGTCGTAGCCCGTGGAACGCTCGGGCGCGACCGTGAGCGAGCGCAGCATCGACAGGATCGTGCGCTCCTCCGCGTGCGCGGCAGGCGCCACGAGCGTGCCCACTGCGAGGGTTGCCGATAGGGCAACGACGAGTGCGGCAGCGCGCCGACGCATGGATCCCCCCACGCCTTGAGCCTAGCTCGCGGGTGGACTCAGACGCTCAGCCGCGACATCGCGCGCGATAGCGAGGAAGCGCTCGACCGCGGGCGTGCGCCGCTGCTCCGGCGGCACGGCCACCAGGATTGAGCGCGGCGCGATGGGCGGGACCGTCGGGAGCACCACGACTTCGGGGTCATCGAGGTCAACGGCGAGCTGCGGCATGATCGCGGCTCCCATGCCATTGCGGACCATCGCCTGCTTGGCTCCGTTGTCGTTGGTGCGGAAGGCATAGGGCGCGGTGATGCCGGCGTCGCGCACATGCTGGTCGATGTAGTCCTGGGTCGTGCCGACGTGCTCGCCGATGAGGCCCAGGTCGGCGATCTCGCGCATGGTGATCGAGGTGGCACCGACGTAGGGATCGCGTCGGGGCAGCACGGCGACGAACGGGTCTGTGCCGAGGTCGATGAGCTCGACGGACGTGTCGAAGACAGGACCGGCGACGAAAGCCACGTCAATGTCACCGGCGTGGAAGCGCTCGATGAGAGCGGAGTTCTCATCCTCTTCGATCGCGCGCATGATGAGGCCCGGGATCTCGCGCCGCACGCGTCCGACGATGTCGGGTAGCAGCTCGACGGCGACGCTCTGGAAGGTGCCGATGATGAGTCGGCCGCCGGTGCCCGCGGCAATGTCGGCGATTTCCTCGCGCGCGGCGTCGAGGCGATCGAGGATCACCTCGGCGTGCGCGAGCAGGGCACGGCCAACGGGGGTGAGGATCACCGGCTTCGGGCCCCCGGGCCGCTCGAAGACCGGGCTGCCCACCAGGGCCTCGAGGCCCGCGATCTGCTGGCTGATGGCTGCCTGGGAGTAGCCGAGGATGTCCGCCGCTCCCCGGAAGGTGCCCTCCTCGGCCACGGCACGGAGCGCCTCGAGGTGGCGCACCTCGTAGCGCGGGGGGCCGAAGACCATTCGATAAGCAT
>CAYYZU010000059.1:0-2162 GCA_964476205.1 uncultured Actinomyces sp.
GTGCTCGTCGTCGACTTCGGCGCGCAGTACGCCCAGCTCATCGCTCGTCGGGTCCGCGAGGCCCACGTCTACTCCGAGATCGTGCCGCACACCATGAGTGTGGCCGACATGCTCGCCAAGCAGCCCGCGGCGATCGTGCTGTCAGGCGGCCCGAGCAGCGTCTACGCGGAGGGAGCGCCCTATGTCGATGCCACGCTCTTCGACGCCGGCGTACCGGTCTTCGGTATCTGCTACGGCTTCCAGGCGATGGCGCAGGCACTCGGCGGCACGGTGGAGCGCACAGGCCTGAGCGAGTACGGCGGCACACCGCTCGACGTCGTCGACGAGGGTTCGGCACTCTTCGCCGGCTTGCCGTCCCGCCAGTCGGTGTGGATGTCGCACGGCGACAGCGTCACGGCCGCGCCCGCAGGCTTTGCGGTGACCGCGACGAGTGCCGGAGCGCCTGTCGCCGCCATGGAGTCGGTGGGACAGCGCCTCGCAGGCGTCCAATTCCACCCCGAGGTCATGCACAGCGAGCACGGCCAGCGAGTGCTCGAGCGCTTCCTCCATGACGTCGCGGGTCTTGAGCCTTCCTGGACCACTGAGGGAGTCATCGACGACCAGGTGGCGCTCATCCGCGAGCAGGTGGGTGACGGCCTGGTCGTCTGCGGCCTCTCTGGCGGTGTCGACTCTGCGGTTGCCGCGGCGCTGGTGCAGCGCGCCGTCGGGGATCAGCTCACCTGCGTCTTCGTCGACCACGGCCTGCTGCGAGCCGGCGAGGCTGAGCAGGTCGAGCGCGACTTCGTCGCAGCCACGGGTGTGCGGCTCGTCGTCGTTGATGCGCAGCAGCGATTCCTTGATGCGCTCGCGGGTGTGACCGATCCCGAGCAGAAGCGCAAGATCATCGGCCGTGAGTTCATCCGCGTCTTCGAGGACGCCGCGCGCGACATCGTGGCGGAGGCGGGGGAGTCGGGGCGCACCGTTGACTTCCTCGTGCAGGGCACGCTCTACCCCGACGTTGTCGAGTCGGGCGGTGGCACGGGGACGGCCAACATCAAGAGCCATCACAACGTCGGTGGACTGCCCGATGACCTCACCTTCACTCTCGTCGAGCCGCTGCGCACCCTCTTCAAGGACGAGGTGCGACAGGTAGGCCTTGAGTTGGGGCTGCCGCCCGAGATCGTGTGGCGTCATCCCTTCCCCGGGCCGGGCCTGGCCATCCGGATCGTGGGCGCCGTGGATGCGGAGCGCCTGGAGATCCTTCGCGCCGCCGATGCGATCGCCCGAGAGGAGTTGACTGCGGCGGGTCTTGATCGCGATGTCTGGCAGTTCCCGGTCGTGCTCTTGGCCGACGTACGGTCGGTGGGCGTGCAGGGAGATGGCCGCACCTACGGACACCCCATTGTCCTGCGTCCGGTCTCCAGTGAGGACGCCATGACGGCGGACTGGTCGCGCCTACCTCACGACCTCATCGCGCGGATCTCGACGCGCATCACCAATGAGGTGCGTGAGGTTAACCGCGTGGTGCTGGACGTGACGAGCAAGCCCCCCGGCACCATCGAGTGGGAGTAGCCGGGCAGAGCCCGGCCGTTCCCACTCTCGGTCGGTATCGAGTGGGAGTAGCCGGGCAGAGCCCGGCCGTTCCCACTCTCGGTCGGTATCGAGTGGGAGTAGCCGGGAAGGGCTTTAGCGCCGTCATAACCGCGTGTGGAGCGGTGCTCCACGCGGTTATGGATGCGCGATGTAGTCCGGGGGTGCTCGGCGCACGCGTGGCTCGGGCTCGGAGACTGCGCCCTCCGCTAGGGTGATGACGTGGAATTCGTCTACAACCTCCTCGTCGTCCTGCACTTCATCGGCCTCGCGAGCCTCTTGGGTGGCTTCATCGTCCAGATGAAGTCCCCCGACAAGGGCGTCAATCCCGCGATGCTGCACGGCGCGCTCACCCAGCTCGTGACGGGCGTGCTCCTCGTGGGCATTGCTTCGGCGGGCCTGGTCCCCGGCGAAGAGGTGGACCACGCCAAGATCGCGGTGAAGCTCGTCATCGTGCTCATCATCACCGCGCTCGCCTTCATCGGCCGCAAGCGCCCGCTGCCTCAGACGGGGATCTGGGGAGCGATCGGCGTGCTCACCCTGGCGAACATCGTCATCGCTGTCTTCTGGAACTGAGTCAGCCGGAACGCGAA
>CAYYZU010000059.1:2262-10050 GCA_964476205.1 uncultured Actinomyces sp.
GAGCCGCACAATCGCCCCGTGATCAGGGAATGGTCGTGCGCAGGAATGCCTCCGCGAGGCGTCCTTCGGGAAGTCCTCCGAGTTCGGCGGCCATCGTCATCCAGCTGCGAATACGCTCGTCAAGGTCCTCCATGTGAGCCGTCTGGCTCTCATGGGCGCGCAGTGCCGCGAGCTTGAGTTCGACCTGATCGGTGACGTCGACGATGTGGTTAGGCGCAGGCGCTCCCATGACCCATACGTCGTGCACGGTCCAGGCGTCGAGTCCTTCGTCAGCGAGGAGAGCGGGATGGGCGAAGGGATTGCGGGCGTCGGGGTAGATCGCGAAGATCGCTCCCTCCCCGGCGGCCATGTGGTCAGGATGCGACGCCGGGATGCGGGCCCAATTGCGCTCGGGCGACTGGATGAGCATCCGCTCCGGGCGCACCTGGCGGATCACGCGGCTGATGTCCCGACGCAATCCCTGGCTCACCTCCAGCTCACCATCGCGGTAGCCGAGGAAGCGGACGTCGGAAACGCCCAGGACCTTGCCCGCGGCGACCTGCTCGGCGCGCCGAATGCGCGGGATTTCTGAGCGGGGCACGTTGGGGTCGAATCCGCCCGCGTCTCCGTCGGTGACGATGCAGTAGGTCACCTCGGTGCCCTGGGCGATCCAGGAGGCCACGGTGCCCGCCGCGCCGAAATCGACGTCATCGGGGTGGGCCGTGACCACGAGGGCCCGGGCGGGGACCTCCTCGACGGGTGCGGTGCTCATGGGCTCCTCGGCGTAAGTTAGGCGGGACACGTCCGCTGACGTGGGAAAACGCGGCTTCGATCGCCTCCTCGAGCCGTCTCCTCGGGGAAGGTGACGATCTGGAGACTTTCCGGGGAAACGCCCGTGACGAGCGAGGCTCCTGGGTGGCGAGGGGCTACCTTGGACGGCGTGCGTGCCCGTGGTGGCCCTTCTGGGCCTGATCCTAGGGGGCCGGTGACCCGAGTGCGGGCCACGGTCCTGGCTGCCTGCGTGGCACTGGTGGCGGGCTTCTTGCTCATCGCCCAGCCCGCGGCCTCCTCGCCCATCGGCGAGGCCGACCACGTGCCCGATCCTTCGGTGGTCGAGGGCGCTTCAGGCGCTCCCCTCCGGGGTGACGCCGGCAAAGCGGCCCAGAACAAGGCCGATGCCAAGAAGGACAAGAAGGACGAGAAGGCGAAGCAGGAGATCCCCCTGCCTCCGCCTCCTGCCGTCCCCGCTGGCCTGCCCGCCGAAGTGGATCCTTTGCCGACGTACCAGGGTCAGTACATCTGCGACCCGACGACCAAGCCCGGCACCCAGCGCGTCGCCGACCTCATCCGCGCCACCTACCCCGACTCGCGCAGCATCTGGGTGCCGCGGGAGTGCAGCGCCGGTGGGCGCAGCGAGCACAAGGAAGGCCGCGCGCTCGACTGGATGATCAACTCCAAGATCCCCGAGCAGAATGCGCAGGCCGAGTCGTTCCTCCAGTGGCTGCTGGCCACCGACGACAACGGCAACTCCTTCGCGATGGCCCGCCGACTCGGCGTGATGTACATCGGTTGGGGCGATGAGATCTGGGAGTCCTACACAGGTCGGTGGACTGAGCTGAAGGGCTGCTACAGCACGCAGCAGAGCAGCTACGACACCTACTGTCACCGCGATCACATCCACATCTCTTTCTCCTGGGACGGTGCGGCGGGCCAGACGAGCTTCTGGGGTGGTACGCCGACGCCTGCGCCCTTCTGCACCGCATCGCGCACCCCGTCGACCACTCCGGCTGATCCCGGCGAGGGCCTTGACTTCGTCCCTGTCGCGCCCCAGCGCCTCCTCGACACGCGCAGTGGCTACGGCAACGGCGGCAAGCCCTGTCGCCTCGCCGCGCGATCCAGTGGTGGCGCGGGAGCACCCATCGTGGTGGACCTGGCTGGGCGCAAGGACTCGCCCGGAGACCGGGTGAAGGCGGCTGCGGTCCGCGTCACCACGCTCGGCTCGAATTCGCCCGCGACTCTGCGCTCCGCGGCCACGGGCACCCTGTCAAGCGTGGTGGTCAACGGCAAGCGTGAACTCGTCTCCATCATTCCTGTCGCCAGCGACGGCACGCTCGCGTTGACCACGGACTCGGGGGCGACGCACGTCACCGTCGATCTGCTCGGCTACTTCGTCACGCCCGGGTCGGGTGCACCGACGGAGGGTCGACTCCTCGCCCACTCCAATCAGGTCGTCTACGACACGAAGGTCCTCAACCAGCCGCTCCAGCCGGGCGAGAAGCGCGTCGTCGATGTTGCCGTGGGGGCGACAGCTGACGGTCCCCCTGCGGGCGCGCTGCTCACGGTCGGGCTGTCCGGCGCGGATAAGGGCGGCCGTCTCCTGCTCCGGCGCACCGGGGACAAGCAGTCGCCGGCAGCGCCGGCTATCGCCTACCAGCGCGGAGCCGCGATCTCCGTCCCCGTCATCGCGGCACTCGACGCTGAGGGTCGCGTCACGGTGGTCAACACGGGCAAGGGAGTGGTTGACCTCACCCTGGCCGTGCAGGCATCCGCTGTGCGGACGCCCGAACTCGGCGCGCTGCTCATCCCGGTCGATCCGGTCGAGGTACGCCGTGCGCGGGCGACGCTTCCGGACATCCTGCCCGCGCCCGACAGTGACGGCGCCGTGACGGCTGACACCATCGCGGTGCGCACCGCCAACAGCGCCGTGGGCGCGACGGCAGCAGTGCTGCGCGTCTCGGCGTCCGGGACAAAGGGTGGCGAGGTGACGTTCTACTCCCTTGCGGAGCCGAGCGTTCCTTCTCTCGTCCTGCCCCGGCGGACGAAGGTCACCGGCCTCATCATCGTGCCGCTCGATAGCAAGGGCACCCTGCGTCGCAACGTCGTGGGCGACGTGGACGTGACGGCGCACGTAGTGGCCTACTTGCGCTAGCTCGGGCACTGTCGCAGGCACGACGTACGATCGCTCCGTGCCTGATCTCAACCCCGCCCAGCAGGAGGCCGTGAGCCATCGCGGCACGCCGCTGCTCATCGTTGCCGGAGCTGGTTCAGGCAAGACGCGCGTCCTCACTCAGCGCATCGCCCATCTCATCCGCGAGCAGGGCGTGCGGCCGTCCGAGATCCTTGCGATCACCTTCACCAACAAGGCGGCCCGCGAGATGCAGGAGCGCGTCGCCGCACTCGTCGGCCCTGCCTCGCGCGCGATGTGGGTGATGACGTTCCACTCGGCGTGCGTGCGCATCCTGCGCCGGGAGGCTGCCAGGCTCGGCGTGTCCACTAACTTCTCCATCTACGACGCTGCCGACTCGCAGCGACTGATGGCCATGGTGGTCAAGGATCTCGACATCGATCCCAAGCGCCACCCTCCGCGGGGCCTGTCCGCCCGGGTCTCGAACCTCAAGAACGAGCTCATCGACGAGGAGACCTTCGCGAGCCGCGCGGAGACTCCCCAGGATCGCGTGCTGGCCGAGGCCTATGCCGAGTACCAACGTCGGCTGCGCCGCGCCAACGCGTTCGACTTCGACGATCTCATCGGGTCGACCGTGGCCCTACTCCAGCTCTTCCCTGACGTGGCCGAGCACTACCGGCGCAGGTTCCGTCACATCTTGGTCGACGAGTACCAGGACACCAACCATGCCCAGTACGTCCTCGTCCGCGAGCTCGTCGGCGATGGGCGCGATGGCGTGCCGCCCGCTGAGCTGTGCGTGGTCGGCGATGCCGATCAGTCGATCTATGCGTTCCGTGGTGCCACGATCCGCAATATCGAGGAATTCGAGCGCGACTATCCGGACGCCAAGACTGTGCTGCTGGAGCAGAACTATCGGTCGACACAGACCATCCTCGATGCGGCCAATCGCGTGATCGCGCGCAATGGCGGGCGTCGGCCCAAGCGCCTGTGGACCGACGCAGGAGCCGGCGCACCGATCGTCACCTACGTCGCGGACGACGAGCATGACGAGGCACGCTTTGTGGCGGACGAGATCGACGCGCTTGTCGACGACGCTGGAGTGCGACCGGCGGATGTCGCGGTGTTCTACCGGACGAATGCTCAATCCCGATCGCTCGAGGAGATCTTCGTCAGGGTGGGCCTTCCCTACACCGTGGTGGGAAGCGTCCGCTTCTACGAGCGCCGCGAGATCAGGGACGCAATCGCCTACCTCCGCGCCATCGCCAATCCGGATGACGATGTGTCGGTACGCCGCATCCTCAATGTCCCCAAGCGCGGGATCGGAGACCGGGCCGAGGAGGCCATCGAGTCCTTCGCCCAGCGCGAGCGCATCTCCTTCGGGGCGGCCCTGGATCGCGCCGTCGAGATCCCGGGGCTGGCGACGCGCTCGCAGACGCAGGTCGTCGCGTTCGCCCAACTGCTCTCGGACCTGCGCACGCTGGTGGAGTCGGGCGCGGGTCCGGCGACGGTGCTGCAGGCCGTGCTCGAGCAGACCGGCTATCTCGCTGAACTCCAGGCCTCGCACGACCCTCAGGATGAGACGCGAGTGGAGAACCTCGCCGAGTTGGAGTCGGTGGCAGCCGAGTACGAGCGCGACACGGAGGAGCCCAGCCTGGCGGGCTTCCTCGAGCGAGTATCGCTCGTCGCGGATGCCGATGAGATTCCCGATGACGACGACGGGGTGGTCACGATGATGACCCTTCACACCGCGAAGGGCCTGGAGTTCCCCGTTGTCTTCCTCACCGGCATGGAGGACGGGATCTTCCCCCACATCAGGTCGCTCGGCTCGGAGTCGGAACTGGAGGAGGAGCGTCGCCTTGCCTACGTCGGCATCACGCGGGCGCGTGAGCGGCTCTATCTCAGCCGCGCGGTGTCACGATCGGCGTGGGGCTCACCGATGCACAACCCCGCCTCACGCTTCCTCGACGAGATCCCGCCGGAGCTGGTGGAGAGTCGTCGCGACGAGCCGGTCCTCACCTGGTCGAGCGCGCAGACCACGTCAGCACCGCGCCCTGCGGCCCCCATGGGCACCTTCAAGCGGCCCGAGCCCACAGCGGGCACACGCCCCGTCGTGGCCCTCACGGTCGGCGATCGAGTACTCCACAAGACGTTTGGCATGGGCACCGTGACGGGCACCTCGGGCGTGGGGGACAAGGCCGAGGCAACCATCGACTTCGGCACGGTCGGCACGAAGCGACTTCTCCTGCGCTACGCGCCGGTGGACAAGATCGAGGCGTGAGGCTGAGTCAGCAGCCGAAGTTGCGGCATGCCCAGGCAGGTGGCTTGGCTGGCACCCCGGGGCGGGAGCCCGTCCACAGTCCCGAGGGATTGGTCGGGGTGAGGGCGTCGCCCACGCGTACCTCGAAGTGCAGGTGGGAGCCCGACGAGTTGCCGGTGTTGCCCATCGTCCCGATGAGGTCGCCCGCGTTGACGCGCTCGCCCTTGCGGACCTTGATCTTGTCGAGGTGGGCGTAGCGCGTCTGGGTCCCGTCGGCGCGCATGATCATGACGAGATTTCCGTAGCCGCCGTAGTTGAACTCGGCGTACTCCACGCGACCGTCGGTCGCGGCGTACACCGGGTCACCGGTCTCGCCGTTGAAGTCCAGGCCCGCGTGCCCGCGGGGCCATGAGGAGCTCACGTCTCCGAATGCGCCGCTGATGGGCGTGCCCCACGTGACCGGGTAGCTGTAGGCCGGACCTTCGCGCTCGGCCTTGCGCTCCGTGGTCGCGCCTGCCTGCGTCTGGGTCGTCGCATCCGAGGTGGCCGCGCGCGCCGCGGTCACGGATGCGAGATGTGCGATGCCGGCCGATCCGTCGAGTCGGCCCGACGTAGCAAGGTCCACGCTCGCGCCGGTGCCAAGCGCCGGGCCTGCACCGCCTGCGCCCGCGACCGGCCCGCTTGGGCGGGAATCGGCGAGGGAGGGAGCGCCGACGGCGAGAACGATGGCGCCCTGTGCGACCACGAGTGCGGCCGCGACGACGAGCGGTGCGACGAGACGGCGCATAGGAGGGGTCTACCAGTGAAGGGGTCTGAGCCACCACCTCGCTGTTACTGGTGTGACTGATGTTGCACCTGATGTGACGTGAGTCACACTTTGAGCCCCGTCTCTCGGTGTTCCGCCCCCTCAGGAGGCGGAGCTCCCGGCTTCCGTCGCCCCGGGCTCGTCGAGGAGGGCCAGGGTTGTCGCGATCTCTCGCACGACTCGCCCGTCGACGGGCAGGGACAGGTGGCCGACGCCGCGGACCAGCACGTTGCGCGCCCGGAGATCCGGATGCTCCAGGCGGGCATGGGTCTGGGGAATCACGAGCTGGTCGATGTCCGACCAGAAGGCGACGAAGCGGGTGCGGCATCCGGGGGCGGGTTCGGCGAGCTCGGCGATGAGGTCACCGTCGACGCGCATTTGCCGCGCGATCTCGAGCGGCACGAGGTGTGCCGGCAGAGTGCCTTGGTGAGGACTGCCAAGCGTGACGAGCGTGTGCACTCGCTCGTCACCGCCCAGGCGCTGCACGAGGTAGCGACCGATCAGCCCGCCGAGGGAATGCCCGATGACGTGTACGCGCTCATAGCCGGTCTCCTCGCACACCTGGTCGATGAGCGTCCCGAGACGCGCAGCCACTGCGCGAATGTCCTCGGTGAGGGCGGAGTAGTTGAGGGCGTACGTCGATCCGAAGCCCCGGCGGTGAAGCCCGCGTCGCAGCAGCGTGAATATGGACCGGTTGTCGAAGATGCCGTGGACAAGCACGATGGGCGTGCCCGCAGCCTCGACGTCACCGACCAGTAGCCCGCGCTGCGCGGGAGGAAGTCCCTCGAGGGAGTGCCGCTCCTGCTGGAGGCGCAACTGCTCCTCCACGACGCCTAAGGGGTACATCGCGACGTGAGCGGTGATCCACGCCGCTTCTACGGCGACCCCTCGAGCCGTGGTCGGCGAGAGCAGGGTTCGGGCCGCACCCGTGCCCCAGGCCGCGAGCGGCACGGAGGGTAGGGCGATTCGGGGCACCAGGTGACGTTAGTCCGCGATCGCCTGCCCTGTCCTGATGACGCTCCGAGGCCATGCGGAGGCCCCGGTATCGTGTCGCCGAGCTCAGAGCATCCGTTCAGATCCATCCGCTCGGATCCATGCGATCAGGCGAGCGCCGTGTCCAGGGAGGCTTCATGCCGGCGAGGATCGTCGTAGCCAAGCCCGGCCTCGACGGGCACGATCGCGGCGCCAAGGTCGTGGCCCGGGCGTTGCGCGATGCCGGCTTCGAGGTCGTCTACACCGGCCTTCATCAGACGCCGGCGCAGATCGCCGAAGCTGCCGTCCAGGAGGATGCCGACGCCATCGGAATCTCCGTGCTGTCCGGGGCCCACCAGGTCCTCTTCGAGGAGCTCATGCAGGAACTCCGCGACCGCCAGGCCGACGACATTCTCGTGTTCGGCGGCGGAATCATCCCCGAGGCCGATATCCCGGGGCTCAAGGCGCTCGGCGTGACCGAGGTCTTCGGGCCTGGCACACCGCTGCCCGTCATCGTGGAGTGGGTCGGTGCCCACGTGCCCGATCACGACGCCTGATCAGTAGGCTCGCGACGTCGCAGCCCGGCAGGGCATAGCCGGAGGGAACCGTGGACCTTTACGAGTACCAGGCCAAGCACCTCTTCGACTCGCATGGAGTCCCGGTCACCGCGGGGGAGGTGTGTGCCACACCCGACGCGGCCCACGAGGCCGCGCGCAAGATCGGCTCTGCCGTGGTGGTGAAGGCGCAGGTCAAGACCGGTGGGCGTGGCAAGGCCGGAGGCGTCAAGCTCGCAGCCACTCCCGATGAAGCGCAGGCGCGTGCCGACGACATCCTCGGGCTCGATATCAAGGGGCACGTCGTACGCCGCGT
>CAYYZU010000060.1:0-9916 GCA_964476205.1 uncultured Actinomyces sp.
CCGAGGACGAATGGGATCGCGTCGTCGGCGTCAACCTGAAGGCGGCGTATTTCGTGAGCTCGGCCGCTATCCCTCATCTGGAAGCCACGGGTGGCAGCATCGTGATGATCTCCAGTGATGCGGGGATCCAGGGCAATGCCGGCGCCGCGGTCTACAGCGCGAGCAAGGGCGGGGTCAGCAACCTGACGCGCGCACTCGCGCTGGAACTTGCACCACGCGGCGTGCGCGCTAACGCGGTGTGTCCGGCCGATATCGAGACGCCGATGCTCGAGGGCCAGGCACGCGACTTCGGCGGCGGGGATGCTGAGGCGTACTACGCGAAGCTCCGCTCGGCGTATCCGCAGGGGGATCGTGCGCGCTTCCTCGCACCCGGTGAGGTCGCGGAGGTGGTGTGGTTCCTTGCGCAGCCGTCAGCGGCAGGTGTGACGGGCGCCAACTGGTCGATCGACTTCGGCCTGTCGGCCGGCATCTAGGTCGTGACGGCTACTTGGCGTTGCGCTGGAAGACCAACTTGACGATGGCATCGTCCGAGGGGTCCTCCGGGTTTTCACCGAGGGAGCCGGACAGAACCATCTTCTGAGGTGCGCCGTAGCGCGTGCCCTTCAGGGTGACTTCCCAGGAGCGAAGGAACGTCGGGTAGGTATCGAGGTTGAAGACGATGACGTGGGATCCGGTGCCGGACACGGTGGCGGTGACGAAGTCGCCCTTACCGGGCGCGACGAGCAGGTTAAGGCCCTTGATCGTCGACTTGTAGCGGTAGTCGGCCTTCAGGTCCAAAGTCATGCCTGCAGCACACATGCCCTCATCGTTGGGAGGGCTATCGCACTTCATGCTCTTCTTGCCCATCTTGAATGTGATGAGGGTCCAGCTGCCGTAGTAGCCACCATCGGCCTGCGCGGCAGGAGCCGCACACACGGTGGACGCGGCGACGAAGGCGGCGACGGCTGCTGCGCCCAGCAGGCGCTTGCGGATGGATGTCATGACTGCGCTCCTAGTCTTCGCTGCGTCGTAATCGGGGAGAGGGCTACGCGGCATCGCGCTTGAGGACCAATGAAGCCTCGCCGAAACCGGTCTGCAGGGTCAGCACCATCTTGGTGGGCTGGCCAGAGCGCGCATTCTTCAGTTCCATCTGCCATGCGCTACCCAGCGGCATGATGCCGTTCTTATCGCTCTCGAGGACGAGGATCTGTTGTCCCGTGCCCGGGAGAATGGGGGTGACGAAGGACCCCTTCTCGTTTCCCTTCGCACCCAGCCACAAGACCTGGGCCAGGTACGCCGACACCGTGAATCGATAGTGGGACTTCAGGCTCAGTGTTTCGCCGCCGGGACAGACGTCAGTTCCTTGCGCGGGGCCCTCGCACGTCACCTTCTGGCCGTCACTTTTGATGGCGGTGAGCGTCCAGGTGCCGTAATACTCCCCATCGGCGTGCGCGGACGGGGCGGCCACGATCGCGGCACAGGCGATGAGGGCGGTGGCGCCTGCTGTAGCGATGATGCGCTTGAGGGCGGAAGCCATGAGTCTCCTCGGGGGCTAGGTAGGCCGTAGGCGAACTATGACCCCCGAGCAGGGATGGCGGGGGGTTATGGCCACATTCGAGGTGAACACTCGGCTCGGAACACAAAACGACGCTCCGCCAGACTTCCCACGCGGGTGAAGTCTGACGGAGCGTCGGATAGAGATAACTAGTCGGCGTCGCGACGCAGGATCATGGAGATCTTGGTCTGGTCGCCGGAAGGCGTGTTGTAGGCGAGGAAGATGACCATCTTCTTGGGGGCGCCCGCGCCCGTGCCCTGCAGCTTCATGCGGTAGGCACGCGGATTGTCCGTGTCGACATTGGAGTCGAAGACGATGGTCTTGTGGTTGCTGTTCCCGAACTTGACGACGTCGAAGTATCCCTTGCCGAGGGCGCCACGGAAGACGTCGAGCGTCGACTTGTAGGTGTAGTCGCTCCTGAGCTCGAGGACCTCGCCCGCCGTGCAGGAGATGGCAGGTGCCGGGGGCGGGAAGGGAAGCTTGCCGGGGCACTTCACTGTTTGACCGGCGATCTTGAAGGACTCCAGGGTCCAGGCGCCGTAGTAGCCGCCATCGGCCTGTGCGACTGGTGCGGCGATGAGTGCGGCGCCGGCGATGAAGGCCGCTGCACCCGATGCGCCAATGAGGCGCTTGATCGTGGAATTCATGTTGCTCCTTGATGGGGGATAGGACCTCGAAGTATGTCCTACATGCCTGAGGCGTACGCAGTCTTCTCCAAGATCGTCAGGGAAAGCCGCTGTCCTTGCCGTGCTCCTACGGCGCTTCAGGTGACATGGGACAGCACATCGGTCTAGGTAACCTCGGTCTCCGGGACGGGCTTCGTGCTCCGCGACCTGAGGGACTCGCCACTCACCACGAGAATCACGCCGCCGAGCACGACGGTCAGCCCGATGACGACGTCGCTGGTGAGTGCCTCGCTGTAGAGCAGCAGTCCGAGGAGCACCGCGACGGCGGGATTGACGTAAGCGTACGTCGAGGCCAGTGAGATCGGCGCGTTGTTGATGAGCCAGGTGAACGAGCTGAAGGCAAGCACTGATCCCGCCGTGACGAGGAAGATCCAGCCGGCCCAGGAGCGGCCGCTGATCGCAGACAGGTCGATGCGCTCGCCGATGACCAGGCCGACGAAGGTGAGTGCGATGCCACCGCTGAGCAGCTCGTAGGTCGTGAGCGCGAAGGAGTCCGCGGGCTTGGGCAGGCGCGCGGAGAAGAAGCTCGTCGTGGCCCAGATGGTGCTGGAGATGAGGATCATCAGGCTCCAGAAGACGACGTCCCCGTCCGTACCCGAAACCGGTCGTGTGCCACCGGGCAAGAGCATCCATCCGATGCCGAGCAGGCCGACTACGACACCGACGAGCGTGAGTCGCGCGGGCCGATCACCCGTGATCACGCGCCAGATGACGATGGTGAGAGGTGTCGAAGCGATGATGAGCGCCATCACGCCGGTCGGCACGTAGTCCTGCGCAAGGCCCACCGTGCCCAGGCCCACGCCAAGCAGGGCGACGCCCATGAAGCTCGCGCTCGCCCATTGCGTGCGCGTGACGCGCAGCGCCGACCACCCTCGGAAGACACCGGTGATGATCGCCATGATCACGAAGGCGACGAGGAAGCGACTCCCCATGGCAAGGAAGGGCGGGATGGTCTCGGTGGCGAAGAGGATCCCGATGTACGTCGAGCCCCACACGATCCAGACGATGACCAGGTTGACCCACAGCAGCGGACCGGAGGTCACACGCGCGGGGCTTGTCGTCGTCATGGCCTAGCGGACTTTACAAGTCGGGACTTTGGTCCCGGTCAGAGTGGACTGAAGCCGGGCGAACACTGACCGATCAGGGGACACGATTGACGACATGGAAGCCCTTGACCTTGCGCGGTGGCAGTTCGGAATCACGACCGTCTACCACTTCCTCTTCGTCCCCCTGACTATTGGCGGAGCCTTCTTCGTCGCCGGATTCCAGACAGCCTGGGTCCGCACCGGCAACCCGCGCTACCTGCAGCTCACGAAGTTCTTCGGGAAGCTCTTCCTCATCAACTTCGCCATGGGCGTGGTCACGGGCATCGTGCAGGAGTTCCAGTTCGGCATGAACTGGAGCGTCTACAGCCGCTTCGTCGGAGATGTCTTCGGTGCGCCACTCGCCATGGAGGGTCTGCTCGCCTTCTTCCTGGAGTCCACCTTCCTCGGGCTGTGGATCTTCGGCTGGGATCGCCTACCCAAGAAGCTCCACCTCGCCACGATCTGGGCGGCGGCCTTCGGCACGCTCATCTCGGCGTACTTCATCCTCGCCGCCAACGCGTGGATGCAGCACCCGGTGGGCTACGTCATCGATCCTGAGACCGGCCGTGCCGTGCTCACGAGCATCAACGAGGTGCTCTTCCAGAACACCGCGGTCATCGCGTTCTTCCACACGATCTTCGCCGCCTTCCTCACGGCCGGTGCTGCAGTCGCAGCGATCGCGGGCTTCAAGCTCATGAAGGGCAAGCAGGTCGAGATCTTCCGCCCCGCCGTCAAGGCAAGTTCCGTCGTGATCCTGCTCGCGGCAGTCGGCGTTGCCGTCACCGGCGACATGGACGCCAAGATCATGGTGCAGCAGCAGCCGATGAAGATGGCAGCAGCCGAGGCTGTCTACGAGACCGGCACCAATGTGCCCTTCTCCATCCTGAGCGTCGGCGATCTCTCCGGCAGCGAGGCGACGCACCTCATCGAGGTGCCGGGCCTGACCTCCTGGATGGCCACCGGCAGTTTCGGGGGCGAGGTGCAGGGCATCAACAACCTGCAGGAGCAGTACGTGGCGGCGTATGGCCCGGGCAACTACGTGCCCTACGTGCCCGTCACCTACTGGAGCTTCCGCCTGATGATCGGTCTCGGCATGCTCGCTGCGGTCTTCGCACTGTGGTCCCTGTGGGTCTTCCGCCGCCAGCGACTGCCCAAGCCCGAATCCAAACTGGCCAGGATCTACGCACTTGCCGCCACCGTGCTGGTGCTGCTGCCGCTCGCAGCCAACTCCTTCGGCTGGATCTTCACCGAGATGGGCCGCCAGCCCTGGATCGTCTTCGGCCTGCAGCAGACGGCCGACGCGGTCTCCCCGCTGGTGAGCGCCACTGAGGTCTGGATCACGATGCTGGGCTTCACGCTGGTCTACCTCATCCTCGCGATCATCGAGGTGAAGCTGCTCCTCACCTACATCCGCCGAGGTGCACCTGAGGACGTGGTGACGGACCCCTATGCCGATGCTGTCGCCGCGGACAAGTCCGACGCCGACAAAGAGCTCTACTTCGCCTACTAGACCGGACGGATGCAGACATGACTATGGACACTCTCGTACTCATCTGGTTCGGGCTCATCGCGATCCTGTGGGTCGGCTACTTCATCCTCGACGGCTTCGACCAGGGCGTGGGCGTGCTCCTGCCCTTCCTCGGCAAGGACGAACTGCGCCGACGCGTCATGATCAACACGATCGGGCCGGTCTGGGACGGCAATGAGGTGTGGCTGCTCGTCGCAGGCGGCGCGACCTTCGCCGCCTTCCCGCTCTGGTACGCCACGATGTTCAGCGGCTACTACCTCGCGCTGTTCCTCATCCTCATCGCGCTCATCCTCCGCGGCGTCGCCTTCGAATACCGCGGCAAGCGGGACGATGCGACCTGGCGCAAGCGCTGGGACGCGGCGATCTTCGTCGGCTCGGTGATTCCGGCCACGCTCTTCGGCGTCGCCTTCGGCAACGTCGTCGGTGGCTCCCCGATCTCGCCGATCGAGACCACTCTCCCTGGAGAGGCCAACTCGCTGAACTACACGGGCACGTTCTTCGACCTGCTCAACCCCTTCTCACTCACCCTCGGTGTCATGACCCTGCTGGTGTTCACGACGCACGGCGCGATCTTCCTCGCGCTCAAGACCAAGGGTGAGATGCGCGAGGCCGCCCGCAAGGCCGCGCTGCGTGTCGGGGTCGTGGCAGCCGTCGTTGCGGTGGTGGCCCTGCTGTGGGCGCAGCTCTACTCCGGGCGCGTCGCCGTGACGCTGCCGATGGTGCTGCTCGCCGCGGTGGCGTTCCTCGGTGCGCTCGCCGCCACATGGCGCGGTCGCGACGGATGGGCATTCATCCTGACGTCACTGACGATCGCGCTGGCCGTCTTCTCGCTCTTCGTCGGCCTGTGGCCCAACGTCATGGTCAGCTCCATCGACGCCGCGTACAACCTCACCGTCTACAACGCGTCCTCGCAGGAGTACACGCTCACGGTCATGACCTGGGTCGCGGTGATCATGACCCCGATCGTGTTGATCTACCAGGGCTGGACCTACTGGGTCTTCCGCAAGCGGATCAGCACCTCGATGATCCCGCCGGAGCCCCAGTCCGGTCGCGCGGATGACCGCTTCGCGGGAGCATCGAAGGGATAACACGAGACACCCGATGGTGAGCCTTCTCGGGCGCCCATCGTCGGGCCAAGCGGCGGGACGGCGCGTCCGGGGGGACCTGCGCCGTCCCGCCCCTTTATGACCACATGACTTGTACGACGGGCAGGATGACGACATGAGGCCGGTGGATCCGCGACTGCTGCGCTATGCGCGCAGTACGCGCGGCTTCCTCATCCTCGCCGTTGTCCTGGGCGCCGTCATTGCAGCCCTTGTCATCGCTCAGGCACGCCTGCTCTCCACAGCGATCGTGGAGGTCGCCCAGGGCAGAGCGGATCTCGCGACCGTCAGCGGTGTGCTCGTCGCGCTAGCAGCGGTCTTCGGTGCACGGGCACTCGTGTCGTGGATTGCCGAGGCCGCGGCATACCGCACTTCGGCCAAGGCGAAGGCCGAACTGCGAGCCGAGGCCATGGCGCACGTGCTTCGCCTGGGTCCGCTGGGGCCCGCGGGGCGCGATCCAGGCGCGGTCGCCGCCCTTGTCACTCGAGGTGTCGACGCCCTCGACGCCTACTTTGCGCGCTATCTGCCGCAGCTGGTGCTCGCGGTGATCGTGCCGCTCGCGGTGCTCGCGACCGTCCTCGGCCAGGACATCCTCAGCGCCGTCATCATCGCGATCACGCTGCCGCTTATCCCTGTATTCATGATCCTCATCGGCCTCTACACGCGCACGCGCGTCGATCGGCAGTGGGAGACTCTCAGCCGTCTGTCGGGACACTTCCTCGATCTCGTCGCGGGGCTGCCCACACTGAAGGTCTTCGGTCGAGCGAAGCGGCAGGCCGAGGCCATCCGCTCGATGGGCGAGCGCTACCGCACGACGACGATGGGCGTGCTGCGCATCACCTTCCTGTCATCGTTTGCCCTCGAGTTGCTCGCGAGCCTGTCCGTTGCACTCGTGGCGGTGACGGTGGGCGTGCGCCTCGCCGAAGGGCAGGTGACCTTCTCTGTCGCCCTCTTCGTCCTCGTCCTGGCGCCCGAGGCCTACCTGCCGATCCGCCTGGTGGGTCAGCACTTCCACGCTGCCGCGGAGGGTCTCGGCGCTGCGGAGGAGGTCTTCGCGCTGCTGGACCAGGAGGTGCCCACGGGGGGCACGCAGGCACCACCCGCGCGGCCAGTGATCCATCTCGACGGCGTCGGGGTCACGTACGCCGGCCGCGATCATCCGGCGCTCGAACCCACGACCGCGGCGCTGCCACCGGGCGCACTCGTGGCCCTGGTCGGTGCCAGTGGTGGGGGCAAGTCGACCCTGCTGTCGGTGCTTCTCGGCTTCGTCGCGCCCACCGTCGGTCGCGTGCGCCTGGATGAGCGGGACCTCGCCGACGTCGATCTCGCTCGCTGGCGCGCGCAGCTCGGCTGGGTGCCGCAGCACCCCCATCTTGTCGCTCCCCGCGGCGGCGAGCGACCCTCGATACGCGACGCCGTGCGCCTCGGCGATCCCGATGCCGACGACGCGCGCGTCGAGCGCGCGCTCGCTGACGCCGGAGTGCTCGCTGAGGTCCAGCTCCTGCCCGATGGCCTCGACACTGCGGCCGCCGACCTCAGCGCCGGCCAGGCACGCCGTGTCGCCCTCGCGCGGGCACTTCTGCCGGACCCGCAGGTGCTCCTGCTGGACGAGCCGACCGCGTCGCTCGACGGCGTGAGCGAGGAGGCTGTCGTGGCAGCACTCGTCGCCGCGCGTGATGCGGGTCGCACGGTGATCGTCGTGGCTCACCGCCCCGCAGTCGTCGATGTCGCCGACATCGTCGTGCACGTCGGAAGCGCGCCCGTCGAGTCCGTTGCCCCCGCTTCGCGCACCACCACGCTGAGCCGCACAGCCGTCACCGCGAGGGACTTCTGATGCGCGAGATGTGGCGGGCCATGGGCACGCAGCGCTGGCGCCTCGCCGCTGCGGCGCTCTTCGGAGTCATCGCGGCGGCGAGCACCGTGGCACTGCTGGGCACCTCCGGCTGGCTCATCTCCTACGCCGCGGAGCTGCCCCCGGTGCTCTCGCTGTCCGTGGCGGCGGTCATGGTCCGCTCGTTCGCACTCAGCCGCTCGGTCTTCCGTTACCTCGAGCGCCTTGTGGGCCACGATGCGGCGTTCCGAGGTCTTACTGACCTGCGCGTGACGATCTACGAGCGCCTCGAGCGGCTCTCGCCCGTCGGCCTGCTGCGCTTCGGAAGGGGTGACCTCCTCGCGCGCCTCGTCGCGGACGTCGATGCCGCTCTCGACCTGCCGCTGCGCGTCGTGCTGCCCTGGGTGCAGGCCGCTCTGGTGTCCGCGGCCACCGTCGCTTTCTTGTCCTGGCTCGTGCCCGGTGCTGGACTTGCACTCGGCATCGTGCTTGTCATCGGACTCGTTGTCGTGCCCTGGATCGTCGCGCGCATCGCGGCCCGCACGGAGCGGCGCCTGGCGCCTACCCGCGGGGCGCTGAGCGCGAGCGTGGTGAGCAGCCTCGACGGTGCCGCCGACCTGCTCGCTTTCGGTGCGGTCGACGCGGCACTCTCCGATATTGGCCGGTGCGACACCGAGCTCACCGCGGTCGCGAAGCGGGAGTCCGCGGGCCTCGGCCTCGGCATCGGCCTGAGCACCGCGCTGCAGGGCATCGCCGTGGTGGCCTGTCTGGTCGCCGCGATTCCCGCGGTCGTCGACGGACGTATTGCGCCCGCCTGGCTTGCCGTGGCCGCGCTACTGCCCCTCGCGGCGTACGACATCGTCGCCACTCTGCCGACGTCAGCGCTCGCCTACCAGCGCGTGCGCGGCTCCGCGGAGAGGCTGAATGAGGTCCTCAGCGCGCCTGATCCCGTGCACGACCCACGCGAGGCTGAGCCGGTGCCGCGTCCTCCGCTGCCGTTGCGCTGCCGTGGACTGCAAGCGGCATGGACCGATGAGCCTGTGCTTCGCGGCATCGATCTCGACCTGGGCGCCGGTGAGCGCGTGGCGGTGGTCGGTCCGAGCGGCGCGGGCAAGTCGACACTGGCGATGGTGCTGTTGCGGTTCCTCGACTACTCCGGATGCGTAGAACTGTCGGGCACCGACCTGCGGGCGCTCGATGGCGATTCGGTGCGCGAGGAGGTCGGGCTGCTCACGCAGGACGCGCACATCTTCGACACCACCGTGCGCGAGAACCTCCATCTGGGCGCGCCCCGCGCGACCGATGACGAGTTGCGCGCCGTACTCGCCCGCGTCGGCCTCGCCGGCTGGCTCACGCGCTTGCCGCGGGGGCTGGACACCGACCTGGGGCCGCACGGTGCCGCGATCTCCGGCGGAGAGCGCCAGCGACTCGCCCTCGCCCGGCTCCTCCTCGCCGAGCGGCGGCTGCTTGTGCTCGACGAGCCGACTGAGCACCTCGACCCACAGGCGGCCGATGCGCTCACCGACGACCTGTTAGCCGTCACCGCCGGACGTTCCACGCTTCTCATCACCCATCGCCTGCGTGGCCTCGACCGCGTCGATCGGGTCGTCGTGCTCATCGCCGGGCAGGTGCGCGCGGTCGGTACGCACGCGCAACTGGTGGCCCAGGGGGGCTGGTATGCCGAGCGCTGGCACGCGGAGCAGGAGCGGGGGGACCTGGCCACCCTCATCGAGGGCATTCCAGCGGGCACCGCCCTCGTGCGTTGAGCCTTGACCGGGCACCGTGCTACTACGGGGGCGGCCCCTCGCCGGAGCGAGGGCTTGACGGGGGCGCGTAGTCTGGCCGAGCACGCAGAAGCCCACATCGACCAAGGGAGTCACCATGCCGCGCATTGGCCGCGCCGTTGCCCGCACCGCCGTCGTCGCCGGCACCGCCACCGCCGTGAGCGGTCGCGTCGCCCAGAAGCAGGCCGACAAGCAGGCCGACAAGGAAGCCGCTCAGCAGGCTGCCGCCCCCGCCCCCGCCGCGGAGCCCCAGGTGGACGCCGTCGCTGAGATCGAGCGCCTGGGCGCCCTCAAGGACAAGGGCCTGCTCTCCGACGAGGAGTTCGCGGCCGCCAAGGCCAAGATCCTCGGCATCTGATCGCCAC
>CAYYZU010000061.1:0-5817 GCA_964476205.1 uncultured Actinomyces sp.
GCGCGGAAGATGCGCGTCTGGTCCGACATCGCCTTGATGGTCACCCGCCAGATCGGGCTCGAGCCCACGGGGATCTCCGACGTGGGCTCCTTCGAGCGACGGGGAGCGACGGGGAGCGACACGCCCAGCAATCTCCCTCGTCACACCCGTCCCGGCCGGAACACTGTCCCCATGGCTGACACTCTTCGCCGCACACGCGCGGCCTCGGCGGAGAAGGCCACCGACGGGCCGCCGCGACGCAGCCTGCTCCAGCACCCCATGGGGCTGTACTACCTGCTCATCGGAGCGACGCTCGCCCTCCTCGGGCTCGGCCTGCTCATGGTCCTGAGCGCCTCGTCGGTCCTGTCGATCCGACTCCACGGATCGGCGTACACGCTGGCGCAGCGCCAGCTGCTCTTCGCGGGCATCGGGATCGTGCTCATGATCGTCGCGACTCGCCTGAGCGTGCGCACCTGGCGCCGACTCGCCTGGCCCGCACTCATCGTCGCCCTCGTGCTGCTCGTCGCGGTCCTCATCGTCGGCGTCGAGGTCTCCGGCCAGCGCAACTGGATCGACATCGTCGGTCCCTTCCGCCTGCAGCCATCCGAGTTCGCCAAGATCGCGCTCATCCTGTGGAGTGCCGACACCCTCGCTCGCAAGGAGCCGATGCTCGACCGCTGGTCGCACCTGCTCGTGCCCGTGCTCCCGGTCACCGCCCTGATCCTGCTGCTCGTCCTGCTCGAGGGCGATGTCGGCAACACGCTCATCCTCGCGATGATCGCGTGCGGCGTGCTCTTCGCGGCGGGTGCGCCCCTGCGGCTCTTCGTCGGGCTCGGGGTGATCGGGCTCCTCGGCATCGCGGGCCTCACCCTGGCTGCGCCCTATCGCATGAGCCGATTCACGTCGTGGCTCGATCCCTCGGCCGATCGGCTCGGTGAGGGATGGCAGGTCACCCAGGGGCAGTTCGCCCTGGGCACGGGCGGATGGTGGGGCGTCGGTCTGGGTGCGAGCCGGGAGAAGTGGGGCTCACTGCCCGAGGCCCACACCGACTTCATCTTCCCCGTGGTGGGGGAGGAGCTGGGCCTCGTCGGCACGATGACCGTCCTGGTGCTCTTCGCGGTGATCGCCTTCGTCGCCTTCCGGCTGGTGCACTCGGCTGACGACATGTTCGTCCGCCTCGCCTCTGCCGGCGTGGGCACGTGGATCATCTTCCAGGCGGTCGTCAACGTCGGCGCGGTGCTCTCGCTCCTCCCGATCACCGGCGTGCCCCTGCCCCTGGTGTCCTACGGCGGATCATCGCTCGTGCCTCTCCTCATCTCCCTGGGCATGCTCATGTCCTTTGCCCGCAATGCCGGTGCGACCGCAGCAGGTGCGCCCATCACCCTCACGGTCATCGAGGGTGGCTCGGCACCGCAGGGTCGGGGGAAGAGCCGGACGACGCGGTGAAGGTGCTCCTCGCCGCCGGTGGCACGGCGGGGCACATCGAACCGGCGCTGACCCTCGCCGACACGCTCGTCGCAGCCGACCCCTCGACCGAGGTGGTCTTCGTGGGACGCGCCGTCGGACTCGAGGCGCGACTGGTGCCTGAGCGCGGGCGCCGCCTGCGCACGCTGCCGGCCGTGCCCATGCCGCGCGGGCCGTCGAAGGACCTGGTCCTTGTCGGTCCCCGCCTGGTGGGGTCGATGCGCGCGATGCGTCGCATCCTTGCCGAGGAGCAGCCGGATGTCGTCGTCGGATTTGGCGGCTACGTCGCCGCACCGGCCTACCTCGCCGCGCGCGGCGCGGGGATCCCCATCGTCGTGCATGAGGCCAACGCGCGGGCCGGCCTGGCGAATCGGCTCGGTGCCCGGCTCGCGCGAAGCGTGGCGGAGGCGGTGCCGGGCTCCCTGCCGGGGGCCGCGCATGTCGGCATGCCCCTGCGCGCCTCGATCATCGGCCTGGACACCGCCGGATCCCGGGCGCAGGCGCGAGCGCACTTCGGGCTGGCTCCGGATCTGCCGACCCTGTTGGTCTTCGGCGGATCGCTGGGCGCCCGGCGGCTCAACGAAGTCGTCACCGGCGCCGCGCGCGAGCTGGCGGACGCGGGTATCCAGGTGCTCCACGCGGTCGGGGAGAGCGGCACAGGGGTGCAGGTCGTCGGCGGCGTGCCCGATGCGAGCGCCGCGGTGCCGTATGTGACGCTTCCCTACATCGACCGAATGGACCTGGCCTACGCTGCGGCCGACCTCGCGATCTCGCGGGCCGGTGCGATGATGTGCGCCGAACTCGCGGCCGTCGGACTTCCCGCCGTCTACGTCCCGCTACCCATCGGCAATGGCGAGCAGCGGCTCAACGCCGCTCCGGTCGTCGCTGCCGGTGGCGGGATCCTCATCGAGGACTCCGACTTCACCCCGGGTGCCCTGCACGCTCAGGTGATCCCGCTCATGCGCGATGCGGAGCGACTGCGGGCGATGAGCGGCGCCGCATCGGCTCATGGTGTCCGCGACGGAGCCGAGCGGCTCGCGAGCCTGGTGCGCGCAGCAGCGGGCGGAGCAGGCTGATGGCACCGTCCCTCACGGGAGTCGCGCGAGTCCACCTCGTCGGTATCGGAGGAGCGGGCATGTCGGCCCTCGCGCGCCTCATGCTCGCGCGTGGAGTGCGGGTCTCTGGCAGCGACGCCAAGGACTCGCGGCGCCTGCAGGCGCTGCGCACCCTGGGGGCCGATGTGCACATCGGGCACGACACGTCGGCACTCGAGGGTGATCCACCCGCCTCGGTGGTAGTCGTCTCGACGGCCATCCCCCCTACCAATCCCGAGGTGGTGGAGGCGCGGCGCCGGGGCATGCCCGTGTGGGCCCGGGCCGAGGCCCTCAACGCGGTCATGCAGGGACGCGAGCCGATCGCTGTCGCGGGCACGCACGGCAAGACGACGACCACGTCGATGATCACGGTCGCGCTGCAGGCATGCGGTGAGGATCCCTCCTTCGCCATCGGCAGCGAGTTGCAGTCGTCCGGCACCAATGCGCACTGGGGGAGCGGACCGCACTTCGTGGTCGAGGCCGACGAGTCCGATGGATCGTTCCTTGCGATCACCCCGCGCGTCGCCGTCGTGACCAATGTCGAGGCGGACCACCTCGACCACTGGGCGGACCTCGCGAGCATCGAGGACGCCTTCGTCCGCTTCTGCGCGGCGACCAAGGAGGTGGCCGGTGTTGCCGTGATCTGCGCCGACGACCCGGGCGCACGTCGCGTGGCCGAGCGAGCGCGTGCCCAGGGGGTCACGGTGGTCACCTACGGGCAGTCGCCCGACGCCGACCTGCGCATCACGGACCCGGTCGCCCAGGCGCGCGGCTGGTCCTTCGGCATCGTCGATCGCGGGGTGCGGCGCGGATCGGTTGCCCTCCAGGTCCCGGGTCTGCACAACGCACTCAACGCTGCTGCTGCCCTTGCCGTCGCCTCCGTGCTGCGCGTGTCCGACGCGGAGGCAGCCGAGGGGCTCGGGTCGTTCACCGGCACCCAGCGCCGCTTCGAACTACGGGGCCAGGTCGACGGCATTCGCGTCTACGACGACTATGCACACCACCCGACCGAGGTGGAGGCGACGCTGCGCGCGGCACGGGAGGTCGCGGGTGAGGGCCGTGTCGTCGTCGCCTTCCAAAGTCATCGCTACACGCGCACGGCTGTCTTCGCCCGGGAGTTCGGAGAGGCGCTCGGGCTCGCGGATGAAGTGATCGTGCTCGAGGTCTACAGCGCAGGAGAGCAGGCGATCGCGGGCGCCAGCGGCGAGGTCATCGCCGCCGCCGTCCCGCTGCCCGCAGGCAGCGTGCATTTCGAGCCGTCGTGGTCGCACGTGCCACAGGCCGTCGTCGAGCGCGCCCGACCCGGTGATGTCGTCATGACGATGGGCGCGGGCGACGTGGGGCTGCTGGCACCGCAGATCGTGGAGTTGCTGCGGGAGCGCACGTGAGGCGCTGGCTCATCCCCGTGCTGGTGATCGTCCCGATCCTCCTCGCTGTGGGCTGGCTCGCCTGGTTCTCTCCGTGGCTGGCCGTGAGTCAGGTGCAGGTCACCGTCAGCTCGGCTCCCGACATCGCGGGACCCCTCAGCGCCGACGAGGTCCGCGCGGTCGCCCAGGTGGAGCCCGGCGTCCCCCTGCTGCGCGTGCCGACCGCGGAGATCGAGAGTCGCGTGACCGCCCTGCCGCAGGTCGAGTCGGCCACGGTCACGCGCGCGTGGCCCGACACCATCGTCATCGACGTCGTGCGGCGCACGCCCGTGGCACTCGTCGCTGCGGCGAGCGGCTATGACCTGGTGGATGCGACCGGGGCGGTCATCCGCACCGTGCCCGGAGTGGAGGAGGGGGTGCCCGTCGTCCGCGCGAGCGGCGATGGGCTGACCGCCGCCATCTCCGTCGCGCGCGAGATCCCCGAGGAGATCCGGCGCAGGGTCGTCACCGTCGAGGCGTCCACCCGCAACAACGTCACGCTCGTGCTCCGCAACGGATCCGAGGTGATGTGGGGCTCGGCAGAGGAGGGGCCGTTCAAGGCGGAGGTCCTGCTGGTGCTGCTCAAGGAGGTCGACGCGCGCTGGTACGACGTGTCGGCACCGGGGGTCCCGGCGACATCCGACACGCCGCAGCGCCCCAGCGGCTGAACCCGGGGTAGTCTCCGGGGTTATCGACCGCTGTCCCTAGCCGGACGTGACGCTCCCGGAGGCACCATGCGTATCTGGCCTATTGCCCTCCTTGCCTCGGCCGCACTTCTTGCGGGCTGTACCTCGTCGTCCGGGGGTGACGCTGCCTCGTCGGCGCCATCTGACGAGGGGCGCGCCGTAGTCCTCGTGTCGGGAGTCGCCTCCGTGACACCCTTCACGACTCCGGAAGCAGCGTGCACGAGCGGCTTCTCGGCCGGCAACACCTGGGCGTTCATGCGCGACTACCTCACGGCCGAGGGCTTCCGCGTCTACACCGCGCCGGCGATGGACTTCCCGGGTCAGCCGGTGCCGACGACTCTCGACGACACCATGCGCGGACCGTTCGCGGGATGCCCCGAGCAGCCGCCCCTGGACCTGACCATCTCGTCGATCAATGACCCGCAGGGCAACGGAGAGCGACTGGCCGCCTTCATCAATTGGCTCAACACGGAGTACGGCATCACGAGCGTGGACGTCGTCACTCACTCCCTCGGCGGCATCGTGGGCCGCAATGGACTGCGCTATCTCAAGGAGGGCGACTCGCCGGTCGTCGTGCGCAGTCTCACCACGCTGAGCAGCCCGTGGGAGCCCGTCATGCTCGCCAATCCGCCCTACGACCCGGAGGCGGCCTGCGACGGCCTCGAGATCTGCGTGGGGATCGTGAATTCGCTGATCGCCGTGCCCGAGCTGGCCATCGTCGTGCAGTCATTCCAGCCCACGCTCTTCAACGCCTGGACCGAACTGCAGACAGGGGTCCTCGACGGGGTGCCCGTCACTTTGGTGTCGGGAGGAATGTTCACCAAGCCCGGCGGTAACCCGGACAAGTGGCCCAATGACGGATTCGTGCAATACAACGCCGCGCTCGCTCGGACTGTCCCTGACTCCGTGCTCCCGCAGCGCGCCTGCTTCGGGTTCCCCTTCAGCCACAGCGCTTCGACCTCAGTCCTCGCGGGCGCGTCGCCCGAGGAGTCGGTCACCTTCAGCCCGGCCGTCGCCAGCGTTGTCGCGAACGCCATCCGCACGGCGGGAACGCCGGAGCAGTTGCCGAACCGACTGGGCTGCCCCACTCCCTAGCCGGTCCCTAGCTGGTCCCTAGCGGGTCCCTAGCGGGCAGGGAGCCCTAGCGGGCACGGAGCCCGCTGCCGGCTAGTGCTGGAGGGTGCTCGG
>CAYYZU010000061.1:5827-9617 GCA_964476205.1 uncultured Actinomyces sp.
GAGGTGTCCGTCGAGGATCTCGAAGACGCGATCGGTGTACTCGACCATGCGCAGGTCGTGCGTGACCATGATGCCCGTCTTGCCGCGATCCTTGATCTCGCGTCGGAGGAGTTGCACGACCTGACGGCCGAGCGCCGTGTCGAGCGCCGCCGTGGGCTCATCGACCAGCACGAGGTCGGGATCGTTCATCAGGGCGCGCCCGATGGCGACGCGCTGGCGCTCGCCACCGGAAAGCTGCTCGGGAAGGTTCTTGGCGCGGTCGGCGAGGCCGAGCTCCTCGAGCAGCTGGTCCGCGCGCTGCTGCGCGGCCTTCTTGGGGGTCTTCACGAGCGTGGCGACGTAGAGGAGATTCTCGCGTGCGGTGAGGAAGGGCACCAGGTTGGCGGACTGGAAGACGAAGCCCACGCGCTCGGCGCGGAACTTGGTGAGCTCGCGCTTCGACAGGGATGTGACGTCGATGTCGCCCAGGGTCACGGTGCCCGATGTCGCCGCGAGCAGGCCGCCGATGATCGAGATCAGGGTCGTCTTGCCGGATCCGGACGGGCCGAGCAGCGCGACGAACTCGCCCTGGTCGACCGACATCGTGGCGGAGTCCAGCGCGGTGACCGCCGTGTGCCCGGTGCCGTAGACCTTGCTCACGTCGCGCACCTGCAGCAGCGCACCGGGGTGGAGTGCCGCGTCGCTCGAGGGGGAGGGTCCCGGTCCGTCCGGCGTGGAGGCCGTGGCGTCGATGGCGGGATCGGTCATAGCGTTCCTCCGATGGCGGTGGCCGGATCGATGCGCGCCAGACGGCGCAGGGAGAAGGCGGCGCCCACGATGCCGGCCACGAGAGTGAAGACGGCGATCTGGATGAGCGTGTCGGTGCGGAAGAGCGTGGGCACGGTCGCCGGAATGATGAGACCGAAGAGCCGCGCCACTATCGCGCCGATGATGACGCCGAAGACCGAGGCGACGGCGGCCTGCACCAGAACGGCCCGGCCGAGAGCGGCGGTCGAGGTGCCCAGCGCCTTGAGTGCCGCAAACAGTTCGCGCTTCTCCAGCACGAGGAGCGCGAAGAAGAGCGCGACGACGAGGGCAGCCACGGCGAGGGTGGTGTAGATGATCGAGTTGAGAGTGGAGCTCTGCTGCTCGACGCCGGGAATGGCGAGCCCGACGGCCTCCGCGGTGAGCACCGAGGTCCCGGGCAGGGCGGCGGCTATGCCCGCGAGATCGGCACCCGGCTCGGTGATGAGCGCGATGGCGTTGATGGCCGTGGGCTGTCCCCTCAGCTCGGGTCGCACGGCGTCGCGCATGGCCCGCCAGTCCGAGACGGAGGTCCACACGGTGGGCTGCAACTGGTACGACGCGTCCGCGACGAAGCCCACGACTTCGACGCCCACCTCTCCGACGAAGACCTGGGAGCCCAGCGTCACGCCCGCCTCCTGCAGTCGGGTGTCGACGGCAGCGGTGCCCGTCTCGCCGGGCTGCGGCAGGCGCCCTTCGGACAGGGTCGTCGGCGTGCCGGGTCCGCCCACGTCGAGGCCGAACACGGCGAGGTCGATGTCACCCTCGGGCCCGGTGCCGCCCGTGAGCAGCACGCCGATAGGGCCTGCCGACTCGACGCCGGGGGCGTCAGCGAGCGCGGCGACGTCGGCCTCGTCCATGCGGGAGCGGATGAGTGAGCCCTCGGCATCGTCCGAGAAGGCGTAGGCCGTGGCATTGGTGGACCGCACCGCTCCGGTGGCGCCGTAGAAGAGGCCGTCGGCGAGTGCGCCGAGCACGAGGACGAGGAAGACGATGAGAGCGAGTGCGCCCACGACGGCGCCGAAGCGACCCTTGGTGCGCGTGAGTTCGCCGCGCGAGAGGAGTGCTGCGGGCCCGCTCATCGTGCACCCACCGCGCTCGCGGGATCGATGCGCGCGATACGCCGGATGCTGAGGAGTCCGGCGAGAAGCGAGAAGATCCAGACGCTGAGAACGACGCCGATGATGAGCCCAGGCTGCAGGGAGACGGGCAGGCCCGTGTTGAGTCCCTGGACGGCGAGCAGTGTGAGCCCGATGGCGATCGCGGACGCGATCAGCACCACGAGGGTGATCTGGATGGCCACGGTGGCAGCGAGGCGCCCGGTGCTGGTGCCGATCGCGCGCAGGAGGGTGAAGGGCCTGAGCTTTTGCACCGTCAAGATGAGGAAGAAGAATCCGATCACGACGATGCCGATGACGAAGGTGAGTCCCACGAGGATGCCGAAGCTCTGCGAGATGGACTCGATTCCGGGAATGAGGGATACCGCTTCGTCGCGCGAGTATGCGCTGACGCCTGCGACTTCGGATTCGATGGCGGCGGCCACCGCGGTGGGGTCATCGGCGTCGAACGCGACCGCGTTGATCGGGACGAAGGGCAGTCCGGGGTTGGTCGCGGCGAAGGCCTCGTCGTACGTCGTGATGGACGTGTAGATCGTCGGGATCGCATTGAACTGCGCACCGCGGAGGAGTCCGACAACCGTGAACTCCGTGCCAGCCGGGTCCAGCACGATGACGTCGCCGATGGCCGCGCCTCCGCCATCGACTGCAGCCTCACCTGGCGCCGATGGCAGCCGGCCGTCGACGAGGCCGGAGGGTGCCCCGGGGGCGTCGGGCACGAAGCCGAAGACCTGCACGTCCGCCGGTGTGCCTTCGATGACCGCCGCGGTCGTGAAGGTGGAGAGCGGAGCCGCAGCGGTCACGCCCTCGACGAGCGAGACCGCGAGGGCGACCTGCGGATCCATGCGGCTGGCCGCGATGTTGTCGCGTGCGAAGTCGGCGTAGACAAGGCCATCGGCACGCAGCCCCTCCAGGGCGCCCACGAGTGCGCCCACGAGGGCGGCAGAGAGCGTGGACAGAAGGAGGACGAGGAAGACCAGGAGGGATACGGCGCCCGTGAGCAGGCTAAAGCGCAACTTGGCACGGCGGATCTCCGCCCCTGCCAGACCCATGTGACCTCCCGAGATCGGCCTGGGGCACCACCCTCTCGTGCCCAGCCTCGCGCCGCATCCCGACGCTGGCAGGCTGTGTCCGTGATCACGGCGCAGCCCGAGGTCGTCCTCGCCCTGGACCTCCCGTCGGGAGGTCGTGTCCGCACCGTCTGGACTGCCCCCGTGGGAACCGCCCCGATGGGGGAGGGCCGCGGCTGGGCATGGTTGCAGCACGGCTTCATGCGCTCAGGCGCCGGCCTTGCGGGACTCGCGGGACTTCTTGCCCGTGCTGGCTACGCCGTCGTGCGTCCGGATATCCCCTCGCTGCGCCCCACGCGCTCGATGCACGATGCGCGCTGGCTGACGGAAGTGACCCTCACGGTGTCGCGCGCCGTGGACGTGGGGATTCCCCAGGCACGCGGTGTGCGGGCGGCCGGTGCCTGGTCCCTCATCGGCCACTCCGCCGGGGCGGCGGTGGCGGTCCATGCCGCCGCCTGCCTCGACGCCCGTCACGGGGGTGGAGGGGTCGCCTCCCTGGTGCTGCTGGACCCGGTCGACACCGTGGGGGGCCTGCTGGCCGCCGCTCTCCCGGGCGCCCCTCGTGGCAACGTGCACGCCTGCAGGCCCTCGCGGTGCAATCGGCACGGGGTCACCGTGCGCATGCTGGCCGGCCAGGGTTGGCCAGTGGTGGAGCACCCCGGTCTCGCGCACCCCGACCCCGAGCGGATCCCTGCGAGCGGCCGGCCCGAGGACGTGGCGGACGCGCCTGCCTGGCTCGGGACCCTCTGCGGGAAGCCGGGGAGCAGGGAGGACGTCGCCGACCTGGCGACCGAGGTCCGAGCCGAGCTCCTGGAGACGTGA
>CAYYZU010000062.1:0-9567 GCA_964476205.1 uncultured Actinomyces sp.
GTCCGCGCGCGTGCCGCGCAGCCCCTCGGTCGGTCCGCGCGCGTGCCGCGCGACGCCATCGGTGGGAAGGTGGGGTCATGACCGCACTGGCTGACCGATCCGTCATCGTCGTGGGCGCCACCGGGGGACTCGGTCTGCCTGTCGCGCGCCGACTTGCTGAGCAAGGCTGTCGACTCACCCTCGTCGGCCGCGACGCGGATCGACTCCGTGCCACCGGGGTTCCAGGAGCCGTCGTGGCCGCCGATGTGCGCAAGGCTGCAAGTGCATCTCAGATCGTCGATGCTGCCGTCGCGGAGCAGGGCGGTGTGGATGGAATCGTGTTCGCCGCGGGAGCGGTCGCGTTCGGCGCTATCGACGAGCTCCCGGACGACGTCATGATCGAACTCTTCACCTTGAACGCCCTGGCCCCCATGCGTCTCCTGCGCGCAGCCCTACCCTCGCTGAGGGAGTCGGCGGCTGCGGGCCACGACCCCTTCGTCGCGCACATCAGCGCGGTGGTCGCCGAGCAGCCCCAGGCGGGCATGGCGGCGTACTCCGCATCCAAGGCTGCGCTTGCTGCCTACGATGCGGCCGCCGCTCGCGAACTTCGGCGCGAGAAGATCCGGCTTATCGACATCCGGCCCCCGCACACCGAGACCGGCCTGGCGCAGCGACCGCTCGCGGGCACAGCGCCCCGCCTTCCCGAGGGCCTCGACCCGCAGCAGGTGGCCCACCGGATCGTCGCGGCGATCCGCGACGGGGAGAAGGACGTGCCCAGCACGGCATTCACAGCGTGACAACGCGTCACTGACGGGCGCACGCGGCGATGCGGTCGAGGAGTCGCTTCTCGGACACGGGGTGCGGAGTCCCGAGGCTCTGCGCCCAAAGGTTCACGCGCAGTTCAGCGATGTCCGATCGGATCGCACGCGCCTCGGCTGAGGATCGGACTTCGACCGGCAGTGCGAGATAGGCGTCTTCGACTCGGTGCACCTGATCCATGCGAGTGAGGTCGCGGGCCGCGTCCTGGGGAAGTGCGGCCAGTCGCACCTGCAGGGCGCGCAGGTATCGCGCAAGGTCGGGCAGGCCGCGTTCACGGACGCGCGAGAGGACGCGCCCCCCGACGAGGTCATCGAGATGCCCCCTCGCGTCGTCGAACGCCACGCGGAGAACGGCGGGCGGCTCGGTTTCGAGCTCCTGGTGGACGTCCCACCACAGATCCATCACGGGCACTGCTGCACGGAGCAGGCTGCGCAGGGCGGGGACGCGTCGACGCCGGAACTCCGCGCGCAGGCCGTCGAACTCCTCGGCGGTCACGGGTGCCCCGCCGGCTGCCTCCATGAGATCACGCGCGACGGCCTCGGAGGCGTCGTCTACGAGCGCAGCGACCGACCCGTGGGGATTGCGGCCCAGGGCGAGCTTGTCGCGATCGTCCAGTCGCAGCTCTGAGAGCCGCAGAGGTTCGAGGAGGGCCAGCAGCCGTGCCACTCCGCGGGGATGCTGCAGGTCGCGCTCAGCTCGGATGGGGAAGACGCGCAGGGAGACGCCGCCGCCGTCGTCGGCCATCAGGCCGGGCCATGCCGGCGCACCACTCGGAGTCGTCACCTCGCTCGGCATGTCCGGCCACGCCGTGATGCCCGTCGTCTCGAGGTGCGGCAGCGCCTCACGGATCGCGGCGGCCGTGTCGGCGGCACAGGCTGCCCGAAGCGCGCGAAGGTCCTTGCCCGCGGCGATCTCCCTACCCGATGAATCCTCGACGAGGACGGTGGGTCGCAGGTGATCTGGCAGGGAGTCGAAAGGCCAGTCGGAGGGCGGCACGACGATGTCGAAGAGCTCGCGCGCGGCCGCGCTGAGCGAGGTGCGCGGGGCGTGCGGGTCTAGGCGTGGTGCGAGCGCTCGCGCAGCCTCGGGGGCCGGCCCCATGTTCTTTCGCACCTGCTTGGGTAGGCCCCGCACGAGGGCGACAAGGAGATCCTCTCGGTACCCGTGCACGTTGGCGAGGAACGCTTCGTCCGGCAGCGCCGCCAGCGACGAGACGGGTACGTGGACGGTGACCCCATCTCGCGGGTCCCCGGGCGAGAAGCGGTAGCTGAGTACCAGGTCCGTGGCGCCCCACGTGCCGGGGAAGTCCTCTTCCACGGGTAAGGCTTCCGCGAGATCCTCCGGAAGTGCGAGCAACCGAGGGCTCCGACTCCGCTCGCGTCGCCACCACGCATCGAAGGCACGCCCCGAGGTGATCGTGTCGGGCAGGCGTGAGGAGAAGAACCGCACGAGGGCGTCCTCGTCGATCCGGTCTTCGGGTAAGCGTGCCCGACGTAGGCGTTCGCGCATATCCTCCAGCGCTTCGGCCACAGCGTCGAGTTCGGTGTGACGATGCGACCACTCGCCGCGCACGAGTCCATGCAGGATGAAGAGCCGACGTGCCTCCTCGGCGTCGATGCGCTCGTAGGGGATGCGTCGCCCGGCCACGATGGGCAGGCCGAGCATCGTGACGCGCTCCACACACACAGCGCGCGCCTGCCGCGAGGACCAGGCCGGCTCGGAGTAGGAGCGCTGAGCCAGCGGACCGGCGAGAGGTTCGATCCAGGCCGGGTCGATCCGCGCGACCATGCGTCCCCAGAGACGTCCCGTGTCGACGACCTCGGCGGCGACAACCCATTCGGGCTTCGCTCGCGCCAGGACCGATCCCGGCCACAGGGTGAATCGTGTGTCGCGGGCACCGCGATAGGGCGGGAGCCGCGTGGCGCGCGCACCCTCCTCGGGTGCGCGCATGCCGATGTGGGAGAGAAGGCCGGAGAGGACCGAGCGGTGAATGGCATCCCCGTCACGCGACGAGCTCCGACCAGCGACCTTGAGCCGCAGTGCGGATCGGAGTTGGCCTACGAGGTCCTGCCACTCGCGTACCCGCAGGTAGTGGATGAACTCCTCGCGGCACTGAGCGCGGAAGCGCGTGGACGACAGCGAGCCCTGCGACTGCTCCAGGTGATCCCACAGGTTGAGCAGAGTGAGGATGTCCGAGGTCGGGTCGATGAACCGTGCGTGAGCAGCGTCGGCGGCAGAGGCCCGATCCTCGGGGCGTTCGCGAGGGTCGCGGATCGCGAGGGCAGCGGCAATGATGACGACGTCGTCGACGCAGCCCTCTTGTTCGGCATGAACGATCATCCGGCCCAGCCGCGGATCGACAGGGAGTCGTGCGAGGCGACGGCCGACTTCGGTGACGCGGTCCGTGAGGCTGGTGCCGGCGACCCCCGGCCGGAGGGCCCCCACCTCCTCGAGGATCGCAACGCCCGCGGCCACGGCGCGACGGTCGGGTGGGTCGAGGAAGGGGAAGTCGCCGACCTCGCCGAGCCCGAGGGTGGCCATCTGCAGCAGCACGCTCGCGAGATTGGTGCGCAGGATCTCGGGGTCGGTGAATTCCGGGCGCGAATGCAGATCGGCCTCGGCGTAGAGGCGGATGCAGACGCCCGGCCCCAATCGCCCGCACCGGCCGGCGCGCTGGGACGCGCTGGCCTGCGAGATGGGCTCGATGGGCAGGCGCTGGACCTTCAGCCGGGTGGAAAAACGCGACATGCGCACGAGTCCGGTGTCCACCACTGACCGGATGCCAGGAACCGTCAGCGACGTCTCCGCGACGTTCGTGGCCAGCACGACCCGGCGCCGATCGTGGGGTGCGAACACCCGGTGCTGCTCTTCCGCGGACAGGCGCCCGTAGAGCGGCGTGACCTCGACAGCGTCGCCCAGGCGGTCGGAGAGCGCGTCGCGCGCATCACGAATCTCTCGCTCTCCGGTGAGGAAGACGAGGATGTCGCCTTCCGTGTCGCGCAGTAGCTCTGCGACGGCATCGCAGACAGCGTCTACTTCGTCGATGTCGTCGTAGGGCCGATAGCGCACCTCGACCGGGTAGGTGCGCCCCGAGACCTCGATGACGGGCGCTTGGCCGAAGTGCGCGCTGAAGCGCTCCGTGTCCAGGGTCGCGGAGGTGATCACGACACGCAGGTCAGGACGTCGGGGGAGCAGCCATGACAGATAGCCCAGGAGGAAGTCGATGTTGAGTGATCGCTCGTGGGCCTCGTCGATGATGATCGCGTCGTAGGCCTTGAGCAGTCGGTCGCGCCGGATCGACGCGAGCAGCACTCCGTCGGTCATGACCGTGATGGCGGTATCCGCACGTGTGCGGTCAGTGAAGCGGACGCGGTAGCCGACACCTTCGCCCAGCGGTGTCTCGAGTTCCTCCGCGAGACGCTCCGCCACTGCGCGAGCGGCGATGCGCCGCGGCTGGGTGTGGGCGATCCGGGGGATGCTGTCGCTGGCCTTGCCGCCGGGGGCCTCGCTACCGAGGGCCTCGAGCACCATCTTGGGGACCTGGGTCGTCTTGCCCGAGCCGGTCTCGCCAGCGATGACGACCACCTGGTGGTCCCGGAGCGCCGCGACGATCTCATCGCGTCGCTCCGAGACCGGCAGGTCCGCGGGGTAATGAACGCGCAAGCGTGAGGCGTCCATTGTCACGAGGGAACCCTAGAAGGTCCCATCCGGCCAACAGGGGCGGTCAAGCCACCCTTGTCGGGCTGTCCTTACCGCGGGTGGCGGCGGGCGACCCAGTGTGCTTCCGCACGATCTCGGTCACCGGCGCGCCGATCTTCGGGGGTCTGCCTCGTGAGAATCGAGGACCATACTGACCCGAACGGCGACATCTGAATCACTCCCTAGTGGGGCGGCCACGGGTGGGTGGCGACCCCTTGCGGTGCGGGGGATCTCCCCGAACTCCCCTCTACTCTCCCGGGCAGGAAGCCCCCTAGGGCCCCTGGGTGTCCTAGGGAGTGGCGCGCGTCACCCCGGGCCCGCCTCGCCTCCGGGGCGGGACGGGGATTCAATGGGGGGGTGATCTGGGTGTGGCGGGGGCTTGCGGCTCTCGCGGCCCTTCTTGTCGTCGTGGGCATCGGCGTGGCGGCGGCCACGGGGCCGACGTCGTCGGCACCCCTCCTCGCGACCGCTGCGACGGCAGATCCTGACCCCGCACCCTCGGGCGACGCTGCGTCTGCCCAGCCCTTGCCCACGGGATCGGCGCAGCCGTCTCCTGCGCCGATGGAGTTCGTGCCGGTCGAGGAGCGTCCGGTCGCGGTCTTCCTCGGCGACTCGATCACGCGCGGCGCCACTCTCGACACGACGTGGGGCGATGTCACGGAGTGGTCATGGTTCTATCGGCTGCTCGATGACACCGACGGCGTTGTCCAGTACGGCGGCATGGTGGCTGAGAACGGCATGTCGACCAGCTGGATGGCGGGCCAGGCCTACAACGCGCTAGCACTCGGCCCCGACATCCTCATCGTCCACGGCGGCACGAATGACGTGTCCGGTGAGGTGGATCCCGCCTTCGTCATCGGCAATCTGCAGCAGATCAAGGATGCGGCTGACTCCGTGGGTGTGCCCATGGCCGTCTGCACGATCCCGCCTCGCGACGACCCCGCTGCAGACGCGCGGGCGTTGGCGGTCAACGCCGCCATTCGGGACTGGGCTGCCGTCGAAGGGGTCATCCTCCTCGACACGGGGGAGCCCCTCCGGGACCCGCTGGGGGGCTGGCGATCGGGCTACACCAACGACGGCCTCCATCCGACTCCCGAGGCGGCCGTCCTCATGGCCCGGGCTGCTGCGGAGGCCTTGCGTCAGATACCCCAGGGGGTATAGTCTCGCCTCATCATCACGAGGAGGCTCCCGATATGACCGCACCTGGTATCCCGCACGTCATCACCTTGGACTCCACCGGGCTCGGTGACCGCAGTTACGTCGTTCACGACGGCCGCAACGCCCTGGTCGTGGATCCGCAGCGCGATATCGATCGTGTCGAGCACCTCGTCGCCGAGCACGGCCTGCACATCGTTGCTGTCGCCGAGACTCACTTCCACAACGACTACGTCAGCGGCGGCATCGAACTCGCCCGCAAGCACGGTGCGGACTACTACGTGCCCGCGGGCTTCGATATTGCGTACGCCGCGAACCAGGTGAACGATGGCGACACCTTCACCGCCGGCGACCTCGAGGTCGAAGTGATCCACACGCCGGGACACACCCCCAATCACATGTCCTACTCCGCGCGCATCGGCGACAACACCGTTGTCTTCACCGGAGGTGGGCTTCTTTACGGCAGCGTCGGCCGACCGGACCTGGTGGCTCCCGATCTCACGGTCAAGCAGGCTCACGATCAGTGGCACTCGGCTCGAAAGCTTGCGGAGAAGCTGGGCGACGACACCGCAATCTTCCCCACCCACGGATTCGGGTCGTTCTGTTCGGCCACCCAGACTCAGGGCGTCTCCTCGACCATCGGCAACGAGAAGGTCATCAATCCGGCTCTCACGGAGTCCGAGCAGGCCTTCGTCGACATGACGCTCGCTGGGCTCGATGTCTTCCCGGCGTACTACGCCCACATGGGCCCGGCCAACGTCGCCGGTCCCGCCGAGGTCGACCTCGAGCAGCCGGAGCTCGTCGACCCTGATGAATTGCGCGCCCGCGTGCAGCGCGGCGAGTGGATCGTCGACCTGCGCTCGCGTGAGGTATTCGCGGCCGGCCACGTCCCCGGTGCGGTCAACTTCGACCTCGACGGTGCCTTCATCAACTACCTCGCGTGGATGATGCCCTGGGGTACCCCCGTCACTCTCCTGGGCGCGACGCCCGAGCAGGTGGCGCAGGCGCAGCGCGAACTCGTCCGGGTGGGCATCGATCAACTCACTGGCGCCGCTGTCGGCGGCCCGGACTTCTGGCTCGACGAGCCCGGTCAGGCAGCGACCCTGCGTCGGATCGCCTTCAACGACCTGGCCAGGGAGGCCCAGGGCGGGGATGCGCCCTACATCATCGACACGCGGCAGATCCTCGAATGGGAGGCCGGGCACGTCGCCGGTGCTCAATTCATCCCGTTCTACGAAGTCGCCGATCGACTCAGCGATATCCCGCGCGATCGTCCGGTCTACGTCTACTGCGGCTCGGGTTACCGTGCGGCAGCCGTGACATCGCTGCTGCAGCACGAGGGCTTCGACAACGTCGTGCTTGTGGACGACATGTTCGGCAACGCCGCGGCAGCGGGCTTCGAGATCGAGGTCACTCCGGCGCCCGAGCGCGAGCCCGGCTGGACCTGGATCGCTTCGCGCGCCGCCGTACGGTCGCACTCCGACCGCAGTGGCGTCGAGGTCTAGGCACCCCCACTCGGCGCATGTGGGGCCCGCCTAGGCTCCAGGCATGACGCTCGAGCTCCCGGCACGCACCAGTGCGAAGTGGCGTGCCTACCCACCCGATGTGCTGCCGCTGTGGGTCGCGGAGATGGACTTCCCCCTCGCCGAGCCCATTGCTGCTGCCCTTCGCGACGCCATCAATCGCTCCGACACCGGCTACCGCTGGGCGGGGGACCTCCCGGAGGCGCTCGCGGAGTTCAGCCAGCGCCGGCTCGACTGGGCCCCGGATCCGGCACGGGTGATGCTCCTCGGTGACGTGCTTGTCGGCATGGCGGAGTGCGTACGGCGACTGTCGGATGGAGCCCTTGTCATCACTCCTCCGGTCTACCCGCCGTTCTTCCATGTCGCGACGACCATCGTGGGCCGTGAACTCGTCGAAGTGCCGCTCGTTGCTGGAGAGGGGCTGGACCTCGATGGCCTCGCTGATGCCTTCGCCCGCCCTGACGTCACTGCCTTCCTCCTGTGCAACCCGCACAACCCCACGGGGGACATCTGGTCGCGGGAGCAGCTCGTGGAGGTCGCGACGCTTGCCCGGCGCCATGACGTGCTCGTCATCTCCGACGAGATCTGGGCGCCGCTCACCATGCCGGGGCACGCGATGACGCCGTATCTCAGCCTCGGAGAGGAACTCACCGGGCCCGATGTTGCCCTCGTCGCTGCGTCAAAGGCGTTCAACCTCGCCGGACTCAAGGCAGCGCAGGTCGTCGCCGGATCCGACGAGACCATGAAGCGATTGACGGAGCGGATGCCCGTCGAGGTGACCTACTCCGCCGGGCAGCTCGGCGTGATCGCTTCGATGGCCGCCTACCGCGAGGGTGACGCGTGGCTCGATGCCACGCGTGCGCAGATCGAGGCAAACGGGCAGCTCGTCGTGAGCCTGCTCGCCGAGCACCTCCCCGACGTCGCGTACGTACCGGGGGAGTCCACCTACCTCGCGTGGCTTGACTGCCGCGCGCTCGATCTCGGCGCCGATCCTGCGAGCGTCTTCCTGGACAGAGGACGCGTGGCCGTCAACCCGGGCGCCGACTTCGGCGCCCAGGGAGCGGGATTCGTCCGCCTCAACCTCGCCACGACGCCGGAGATCCTGTCGGAGGCCATACGCCGCATGAGTGTCGCCCTACCGTCGTGACACCCCTCCAGAGGTCCCGGGTCGGGGCCACGGCGTTCTTCGCGATCAACGGCATCCTCGGGTTCTCGTTCGTCCCTCGCCTGGCGGAGATCCAGGCGCGCCTCGGGCTGGACGATGCGGGACTTGGCATCGTGCTCGCGATCGGGACGGCTGGCGGACTCGTCGTGGGGCCTCTGGCCGCACCGCTCGTGCATCGCTGGGGCGCCGTGCCGGTGGCTTCGGCTGTCGGGCTACTGGCGTTGCCGCCGCTCGTGGTCATGGGGTGGGCGAGCGTGCCCGCGGTGTTCGCGATCGCGTTCTTCTTCTTCTGGGCCGCGGACGCCCTGATGGATTCCTGCATGAACACACGTGCGCTTGAGGTGGAGGCTGCCTACGGGCGATCCATCATCAATGGCTTCCATGCCTGGTGGTCACTGGGATCCATCATCGGCAGTGCGCTCGGGGCGTTGAGTGCACTTGCCGGGATCTCGCTGGGGACCTTCCTCTCGGTCCTAGGCATCCTGGCTGCCGTCGCGCTGGTGACCGTCTGGGCGGCCGGCACGGGCGCGGTCCCCGAGGGCGAGCAGAGTCGCAACGACGATGCCTTGGGTGAGACGCACCACCTCAGTCGGCGTCGAGCCCTGGCGGTGATGCTCGGCTCCGGGGGAGCCTTGCTTGCCGCGTTCATCATGGCGGCCATCCTGGTCGAGGACGTCCCGGCGAGATGGGGCTCGGTCTACCTCACCGAGCGTCTCGCTGACCCAGGTGCGTGGATTGCGGTCACGTACATCGCGCTTACGAGTGCGATGACACTCGGCCGCTTCACGGGTGATCGACTGGTCGAGCGCTTCGGTGAGGTGCGCTGGATCCGCTGGTCGATGGCCGCGGTGGCCGTCGTCATGGCGGTGGCCCTGGTCGTCGGCACCCCGCTCGCCTTCGTCGTCGCAAGCGCCGTGTCGGGCTTTGGCGTGGCGACACTCTTCCCCGCGGCCATGCGTGCGGCATCGCGCCTGCCGGGGGTCACGCCCGCGACGGGCGTCGCACTGGTCACGTGGTTCTCCCGCATCGGCTTCGTCATCTCCCCGCTCGCCGTCGGCCTCATCGCGCAAGGTGCGGGTATCGCGTGGGGTGTGGGCATCGTGGTCGTCGCAGCCGTGGCGATCATCCCGCTGGCGGGCGCTGCTCTGCGGGAGCGCGTCGCATGAGCCTGTCGCCCGAGCAACTCGGGCGACTTGCCGATTGGGAGGTGCACTCGCTGTCCCAGGT
>CAYYZU010000063.1:0-9496 GCA_964476205.1 uncultured Actinomyces sp.
TTGGCAAGGACTTTGCCGATATCGCAGGAGGATCGTGTGGCCCTTCCCGACGAGGATGCGTGCGCGTGAACGGCGGCAGTGTCTCGGTGCTGTCCCTGCACAAGTCCTACGGTGAGGTCCCTGCTGTCCGTGGCATCGACCTCGAGATCGCGGCAGGCGAATTCTTTAGCCTGCTTGGCCCCTCTGGCTGCGGCAAGACCACCACCCTGCGCATGATCGCCGGATTCGAGACGCCTTCATCCGGCGAGATCCGCATCGACGGGTCCGACATCTCCCGCATCCCCGCCAATGACCGGCCCGTCAACACGGTCTTCCAGAACTATGCCCTCTTCCCCTTTATGTCCGTGGAAGACAACGTCGCCTTCGGCCTGCGCTACCAGAAAGTCGGCAAGGCCGACGCCAAGCGCAAGGTGGGCGAAGCCCTCGAGATGGTCCGCATGGGGCAGTACGCCAAGCGACGCCCCGGGCAACTGTCAGGCGGGCAGCAGCAGCGTGTGGCACTCGCCCGCGCCATCGTGCTCGGTCCGCGCGTCCTCCTGCTGGACGAGCCCCTGGGCGCCCTCGACGCCAAGCTGCGCAAGACCCTGCAGATCGAGCTCAAGTCACTGCAGGAGTCTCTGGGCATCACCTTCATCTACGTGACGCACGACCAGGAGGAAGCCCTCACGATGTCCGACCGCATGGCGGTCATGGCCGGAGGTCTCATCGAGCAGGTGGGCACCCCCGCTGAGGTCTACGACTCCCCCGCCACGGCGTACGTCGCCGACTTCCTCGGCAGCGCCAACGTGCTCGACGTCGAGGTCGTGGGCCCCGCGGGAGATGGGCGGACGACCGTCCGCATTGGCGGCGAGACCCTCGGTTGCCGCGGCGTCGCACCGCAGGGCGACGACGTGAAGCTCGTCATCCGTCCGGAGAGACTGCTGCTCGAGGCGACGGACGAGGAGGCCGGCACCCTGGCCGGCACAGTCGTGCGCACGGTGTACCAGGGCGCCACTACCGACATCATCGTCGCGCTCGCCGACGGCTCCGAGATCGTCGTGCGCAGGCCCAGCGAGCGCGCCGGAGACCACTCGGCCGGCGAGCAGGTCACGGTGCACTGCCGAGCCGACGCGATGCGCCTGCTGCCCGTGGGCGCTCTGACTGACTAGGCCTTGGCGGGCTGCTGTACCGCGGGCAGCGGCTGCCCGAGGTAGCCGCGCGCGACCATGGTGACGAACTGGTAGATCGCGTCTTCGTCGGGTGCGAGCGGACCAGGAACGGCAAAGCCGCTCTCCATCCCGCGCTGCACTGACTCACACGCCGACCAGTCCTCGCGGTTGGTGATGTCCCAGAAGTCCATCGCGTACGCCGGGTCGAAGTCCGGCTTGGCTGTCGCCTCGGGGGGAAACGCCCAGGTGCATTCCACCCACGTCTCGCCCGGCGAAAGCGGCACGGCGCGGTGGGTCATGACGTAGTCGGGGTGCAGGCTGATGAGGAGGTTGGGGAATACGCCGATGTAGTCGATGCGACGCATCTCCTCTTCGCTCAAACCGGGGATGAAGGCGCCGTTGCTGCTGCCGTCGAGCGACATGGTCACCGCGTGGGGCATGAGGTCGAGGTAGCCGCCGACCCAGGCTCCCCCCGAGGGTGCCCAGTTCTCGCCACTGTCGGGCGGGCTCACCTGGCAGAGCTCGGGATGGATCGACGAGCAGTGGTAGCACTCCTGGTAGTTCTCGGTGATGATCTTCCAGTTCGCCTTGATCACGTACTCGTGACGGCCACGCACTTCGAGGGTCTCGAGACGGTACGGCGCCACGCGCTCCTCGAGCCCGGCGAGATGCGCGGGCAGCGAGCCCGCCTTACCGGACAGGTCGATGAAGACGAAGCCATGCCACTCCTCAACCGCGAGTGGGCGCAGCGGGAAGTCGGTCATGTCAAAGGACTCGAAGCCGCCGTATCCCGCCGCACTGAAGAGCTCGCCGTCCAGTTTGTAGGACCAGGAGTGATAGGGGCAGGTGATGGCGCGAGCCTTCGCCGAGCCTCCGCACGGGAGGATCTCGTGGCCGCGGTGTCGGCAGACGTTGGCGAAGGCGCGCAGCACTCCGTCCTCACCGCGCACGAGGAGCGCAGACGTGTCACCGACCTTCTCAGCTCTCTGCATGCCCGGCTCGGCGATGTCGGAGCTGCGCCCGAGGCAGGTCCAGCCACTGAAGAAGTTGGCCTTCTCCCAGGCGAAGACCTCGTCGGAGGTATAGGCCTCGACGGGAAGCATGCGGCTCTCGCCAAAGGGCGCGAGCGTGCGCGCGAGAGCGTCAGCGGGCAAGGGCGCAGGTGTGAACGAGGGGGCCATGACGGCATCCTAGGGCTGACGCGAGTCGTGCTCCAAGCCGATCCAGCGTGACCGCGGACGCGTCGTGCTCACGCCTTCTGTGCAATCGATTGCGCAATCGATTGCACGTCGCGTCGGCTACGCCATCACTGCATCGACGGCAACGCAGTCCGCGTGTCCCACGATCAAGGGGTTCACCTCGATGAGGGACAGTCCCTCCGAGAGGAGCAGGTCACCGATGCGACTTGCCGCGAGGCACAGGCCATCCATGTCGTACGCCGCTCGGCCACGCCCGCCCGCGAGCACGGCATAGGCACGGAGCCCCTCGATCGCCGAGCGCACGCGGCCGGGCGTGGCAGGCAGCGGCACGCACGCGACGTCGGCGAAGGCTTCCGTCCAGATGCCGCCAAGCCCGACCGTCAGCGTAGGGACTACCCCCTCACGCCTCGCGGCGACGATCATCTCGACGCCTGGCTCAGCCTGGGCCTCCACGAGTACGCGTGCGTCCGGGGCGAGCCCGAGGAGGCGACGAGTCTCACGTGCCACATCCGAATCCGCGTTGATACCGACCACCACGCCGCCGATATCACTCTTGTGGATCACACCGTCGGCGACGACTTTGAGGACCACGGGATAGCCGAGAGCGCGTGCGGCAGGGACCGCGTCCTCTGCGGTGTGAACGATGCGACCCCCCGGCACAGCGATGCCCTGCTGCGCGAGCAGCGCCTTGGCCGCGACCTCGTCTCTCGCTCGCGACCGCTCCGCGAATCTCCTTGCGCGTGACATGTCGCGCAGGCGATCCGCCTCGGGCATGGGCGATTGCAGGGCGCGGATGGCGCGCAGGGCGTTGTCCAGTCCGGCGACCGCTCCGGGAGCAGCCTGACCGGGAGTCGTGGCCACCACCAGGGTGGTTGTGCCCGCGCGCTCACCGCCGAGCACTCCCCCGGCCCGCGTCGCGCGCCATTCGGCGAGAGGTCCGGCGGGGAGCCCGGGCGGCTCGTCCTGGACGTACACAAGGTGGCCTACGGCCGGATCCCGGCCGACCGACTCCGCGAGCGCGGCGATGGCCTCGGTGTCGGCCCAGACCAGCGCCGTGTGATCGAGGGGATTGGCCACGGTCGCTGCCGGCGGAAGCAGGGCACGCAATCGCTCCTCGGTCGACGTCGCGAGATCCGCGAGCCTCACTCCGAGGTCATCGGCGAGATCAGCAGCGATGGCCGCATCGCCGCCCGAGCAGGTGAGGAACGCCGCCCCGCGCGAATCGCGCCGGCCCAGGGCCAGGGCGCGCGCGGTCTCGAGCAACTCCAGCGGCTGAGTCACCATCACTCCGCCTGCCTCGGTGATCATGGCGGCGAAGACCGCCTGGTCGCCGACAAGCGCGGCGGTGTGCGCGGCGCCGACCGCAGCGCCACGCGTGCTGCGTCCGGCCTTGAGCACGACCACGCGCACGTCACGCTCCGCGCATCTGGCCAGCGCTTCGCACCACGCGGCCCCATCACCATCTCCTTCGACGTAGAGCGCGACCGCGCGGACTCCGTCGAGGAGCGCCACCTCGCCGAGGAGGGTCGGGGTGTCGATCACCGCTGCATTTCCCGCCGAGACGACGGTGTGTAGGCCTTCCCCCGAGCGGTGCGCCATGCCGACGACACCGACGTTGCCGCTGTCGGAGATGAGCGCAACTCCCCCGGCCGAGTCCGGGACCGTGACGGCATCACCCCACAGCGGCGCACGCGCCGTCACGCTCACCAGGCCGTTGCCGTTGGGGCCGATCACGGGCATGCCCTGGGCGGCCGACTTCAGGTCGTCCTGCAGGTCCGCACGACCGGCCTCCGCGAATCCCGCGGCGTAGACCACAGCCCCGCCGCAACCCAGTGCAGCGGCATCGGCGACGTAGCCCGGCACGGTGTCGGCCGGTGTCGCGATGACTACGGCATCGACACGATCGACGTCAGCGAGCGTGGGCACGCACGGGACGCCTGCGGCGACTGATCGCGTCGGGTGCACGCCGACCACCTGGCCAGCGAAGCCCGCGCGCGCAAGGTTGAGCAGCGTTGTGTGCGCGTAGGTGCCCTCGCGATCGGTCGCGCCGACGACAGCCACGCTGCGTGGCGCCAGGAGTCTGCTCAGGTCGGGCATATGCCCTCGCTCACGTGAGCATCGCGCGTACGCCGCGACGCTCGAGCGAGCGCGCCACGATGATGCGCTGGATCTCAGACGTGCCCTCCCAGATCCGGTCGACCCGCAACTCGCGCCAGAAGCGTTCGGCCGCAGTGGTGCGCATGTAGCCCCGCCCTCCGAAAATCTGCACGGCGCGGTCGGCACAGCGATTGGCCGCCTCGGAGCAGAACAGCTTGGCCATGGAGGCCTTGCCGTGGATGAGCTTGGCGTCGCCGCCCGCATCGGCGAGCGCAGCGACCTCGAGCCCGAGCAGCCTGCCTGCTGCCGCGTCGGCGGCGCTGTCGGCCAGCGGGAAGCTCACACCCTGGTGGTCGATGAGGCGCGCACCGCCCTGCTCGCGATTCACCGCCCAGTCGAGCGACTCCTCGATGAGGCGCTGCATCGCGCCCACGCAGCGCGCCGCGATGCCCAGCCGCTCCTCCATGAACCACATCCTCTGGAGGTCGTCGCCCTGCCCGACCCCCCCGATGATGTCGTCGTCGTGCACGACAACATCGGTAAAGCGCAAGGTGGGGTGACCGTGCGGATAGTTGTGGGTGAAGGGCACATCGGCAATCGACTCGATCCCGGGTGCGTCCGCGGGGACGGCAAAGAGCGTGGGCAGTTTCTGGCCGTCCACCTCGGCGTACGCCATGACGACGATGACCGACGCGATGGAGCCGAACGTGACGAACCACTTCTCGCCGTTGATGACCCAGCGGCCGTCACCTGTCGGCACGGCCGTCGTCGTCATGCCCGAGGGATCACTGCCCGCGTCCGCCTCCGTGACGGCGTACGCGTCATGGAGTTCACCTCGCAGCGCGGGGATGAGCCAGCGCTCCTGCTGCGCGGGGGATGCGTGCTTCCACACGTTGTAGGCGTTGGGGATGTACCAGGACACGCCATTGGTCGAGCGGCCCAGCTGCTCCTCGACGAGGAACCACTCGGTCACGCTCCACCCGTGACCACCGTGCGCGCGAGCGTGCGGGCCGCCCTGCACGCCGTACTCGATCGACTTCTCCCGGATGCGCTCCTGCGCCTCGGCAGGGAGGGGACCGCCCGCGAGTTCGGCGGTTACTTCGAGGGGGATGAGCACCTCATCGACGAACGCGGAAGCGCGCGCCTGGAGCGCGGCGAGGTCCTCGGCGCGTCGGGGGGTCTCGGTGCTCATGGCGCTCCCATGGACTGTCAGGATTGGGCTGTCAGGATGGTGACGCGCATCAGGCTATCTGAATGAGCGTTCAGTATGTGCGCTTCGGGAGGTTCGTTGGCCAAGGGGACGCTGCCGTCTTCGGGGTCGCTGTCGGCGAAAGCCCCCGAGGAGCGCCGCGAACGCATCCTCCGGGCCACGGTCGACGTCGTGCGCACCCGCGGCTTCGCTGGAGCCCGCGTCTCCGACATCGCCGAGGCCGCGGGCACCTCACAGGGCCTGGTGCTCTATCACTTCCGATCCCTCGCGGGCGCCCTCGATGCCGCACTCACCCTCCTCGAGGACGAGTTCTACGACGACCTCGCGCGCGATCTCCAAGAGCAGGTCGGCCCCATCGAGCGACTGCGACATATGGCTGACCTCGGTGCGGGACACGGGCCGGCCGTAGGCGACTGGCGGCTGTGGCTGGAGCTGTGGGTCCGCGCCCTCCACGATCCCGACGCGCGGGAGACGCGCGAGTCACTCGATCGCCGATGGCGCGCGGCCCTGCGCGAGGTGATCGCCGAGGGCACCGCTGCCGGGGACTTCGACCCCATCGACATCGACGCGGCCGTCATCCGTCTGGCTTCCCTCATGGACGGCCTGGCCATCCAGCTGGCCCTCGAGGATGCAGACATGACCACTGAGCGCCTTGCCGACCTGTGGTGGGATGCCGCCGTCCTCGAACTCCGCATGCCCCGCTGATTGACCGGCCCATTCGAGTCCACGCCGCCGAGTACGGGAAGTCTGAGCACGCAATCCCCTAGGCCCGTCCGATGTGTCGCCACGGCATACGTCTCCGACGGCGACACCGGCCGCTCACCCTTGCTGAATGACCGTTCAGGGTGTTACCCTCACCGGAATCCTGAACGACCGCTCAGGATCAAGGGATGTGAGATCCATGGACGCTCCCGAGCGTCGGACGATCAGCGGACGCACCGTCCGCGAGCAGGCCCGCGACCACCTGCTGCTCAACTTCACCGACATGGGCGAGTACGCCGAGGCCGGATCCAAAGTCATCGTCCGTGGCGAGGGCTGCGAGGTCATCAGCGACCAGGGGCGTCATTTCATCGACGGACTGTCGGGCCTCTTCTGCACCAACCTCGGCCACTCCCACGGCGCCGAAGTCGGAGCCGCCGCAACGCGCCAGTTGGAGACGCTGCCCTTCACCCCCGCCTGGTACCTCGCCCATCCCGCGGCGGCGGAGCTCGCCGAGACGCTCGTCACGCTCGCCGCGCCGCTCGGCATGCAGCGCGCCTACTTCACCAATAGCGGTGGCGAGGCCGTCGAGTCCGCATGGAAGCTCGTGCGCCAGTGGCATGCGGCCAATGGTGAGCCGCAGCGGACCAAGGCGATTGCACGCAAGCTCGCCTATCACGGCACTTCGATGGGGGCCTTGAGCTTCACCGGTCTGCCGGACTGCCGCGCGCCATTCGAGCCGATGGCCGTCCCCGTGACCTTCCTGTCCAATACCAATGCCTACCGCCACCCGGCCGGCGCGGACCCGCAGACCTTCACCCGGGCACTCCTTGAGGAGGCAGAAGAAGCGATTCTCTTCGCCGGCCCCGAGCAGGTCGCCATGCTCATCGCGGAGCCGGTGCAAAACTCGGGCGGCGCGTTCGTCCCACCGCCGGGCTACTGGGCTGGCCTGCGGGCCCTGTGCGATCGCTACGGAATCGTCCTCGTCGCCGACGAGACCATCACGGCCTTCGGGCGCGTGGGCGAGTGGTTCGCCTCAAGCCTCTTCGACGGCCGTCCCGACATCATCACCTTCGCCAAGGGAGTCACAGCCGGGCACGCACCGCTCGGCGGCTTCCTCATGACCGAGGCGATGGCCGCGCCCTTCGTCACCGGTGGTGAGACCTACATGCACGGGCTCACCTACTCCGCGCATCCGCTCACCACCGCCATCGCGAGCAGCGTCATCGGCATCTACCAGCGCGAACGCGTCCTGGAGAACGTGCGCGACCTCGCGCCGCGCTTCGAGGCCGGCCTCCAGGAGCTACGCCGCATCCCCCTTGTCGGTGACGTGCGCGGCATGGGCTTCTTCTGGGCGCTCGAGATGGTCAAGGATCGCGAGACCAAGGAACTGTTCTCCTCGGATGAGGCCGACTGGCTCCTGCGCAAGGAGCTGTCGCGCCATATGGACGACATGGGTCTGCTGTGCCGCCTGGACGACCGCGGCGAGCCGGTCATCCAGCTCTCACCCCCGCTCGTGAGCGACGCGGCACTCATCGATCGCATCGTCGACATCGTCGGCACGGCCGCCGAGCGCGCCTGGAATGCGTGGAACGGCTCGAGCGCCCCCGCGGCGGACCCGCGGCGACTGCCGCCGCGGCGCTCCGCCAACCCCAAGGCCGGCGCGGCGTAGACCTGCTCCACCCACCCCGCGTCGATGCCGGGCGTGCCAGGATCACCCTGTGCCTGAGGCCGACAAGACTCTCGTGTCAACTCCCGGGCGCCATGTGAAGGTGGCAGCGACAGTGATCGTCATCGCGATCGGAGCTGCCTACGTCGCATTCGCGGCGCTCTACCTCGCGACGCGGGCCACCCCCGCGCCCGACGCCGTACTCCAGGCGGCCATACCTTCGGGCGGTGTGAGCGTCGTGTTCGTCCCACAGCGTGTGGATCCCGAAAGGGAAAACCTCCAGGGGGTGCTCCGGATCTCCGTGGACAGGGCGGCCCTAACTTCGGATGTGACCGTCCGCGTCTTTCCCTTCCTCGACGCATCCCAGATAGTGATCGCGGCCGCTGAGACCGTCTACGAGCAGGACGCCACCTTGAGTGTGGAAGGTGAGGTGCGCGGGTATCCCTTCGATAGCTACACGGGAACGGTGGAAGTCTCAGCGGCTGAAACGCCGTCGGGTGCCGCACTGCCCGTTGGCGGCGGCGTCCTGCCGATCGACGGACTCACCGGATGGAACACCTACGTCTCTGAGGATGTCGGAGCAGCCCCGAACGTCCTCGCGGACTCGGTGACAGTCGAGCGTTCGCTCACCACCCGCGTGACGGTCGTCATCCTTGCAGCGCTCGTCCTCGCTCTCGGTGTCCTCGCGATCGCGCTCGCTTGGTCCGTCGCCGTCGGTCGGAAGGAGGCCAATTTCGGAGAGGCCACCTGGCTCGCAGCAACGATCTTCTCTGTCATTTCGGTGCGCACCTTCATGCCCGGATCTCCACCCATCGGCGCCTACCTCGACGCGCTCTTCATCATTCCGGCGATCCTCGCGCTCTTCTTGAGCATGACCTTGCTGGTGGTCTTCTGGTTGGCCAGGCGGCCTGCTGACGACCCCGCGGAGGAAGGCCCCTGACTAGCCGGGCGACTCGCGTCCCGGATCACCCTCGGGGCCAGCGTGATCGGCCAGCCACTCCATCATCGGCGTGATCGCGCGCCAGTCCTTACGCACGACTTCCAGCGCCTTGCGCGACTCCAGGGTCTTCGGGTCGTCGTACGTCTTGAGTGCCACGACGCGCGTCATGCGCAGCAGGTCCAAGCGAGGCGCGTCCGCAGCGTAGCCCTTCGGTCGGGTCTTGAGGGGCGACCCATCGATCTCCCAACGGCCACGGCGCAGACGTGCGAGCTCGGACTCAAGCGTGACGCCTGCGGGAGAGGCGATCGCCCCACGAAGGCGCGCTAACTGTGCAGGCGCCGGGGCGTACAGGCCACCCCCCACCATGAGACCGGCCGCTGACACTTGCACGTAGTAGCCGACGGCGTCCTCGATCATCACGACCGCGCCCTGGTGATCCTTGAGCGGCGCCTTGTCCTTGCTGAACCTCGTGTCGCGATACGGGCGGTAGACCTTGCCCTCGCCGAACTCCCCTTCGAGCTCGGCGAGCAGCGC
>CAYYZU010000064.1:0-9421 GCA_964476205.1 uncultured Actinomyces sp.
GACGGCCCTCCCCTGGCGGGGTGGGTGCGCGATGTATCCGGGCGGACCCGGACCAATGGAGGAGTCTACGGGGTCGGCGCCCGTGCTCTGTCCCCAGGCCCTCGCCGTCCCCAGGAAGTGCCACGAGCGTTCCCCGGAGGGCACTGGTGTCGCACCGTGACCGGATGACCCTCGCTGCCTTCGCCCTGCCCCTCCTCGTGGCCCTCGCGTCGACCTCTCCCCTGGCCCCACCGGCCCGCGAGGCGCCCTGGCAGCCTCCCGTCACTCCGATCGTGATCGAGAGGCCCTTCACGGCACCGGCGGGCCCCTACTCCGCCGGGCATCGCGGGGTGGACCTACGTGCGGATCCCGGCTCGGTCATTCGTGCCCCCGCTCCCGGAGTCGTGCGCGTGGCCGGGCGCGTCGCGGGCAAGGCCGTGGTGAGCATCGATCATCCGCATCGCATCCTGGGCAGAACCGGCTGGCGCACGACGTACGAAGGAGTGCTCGCGGCAGTGGCGGTGGGTGACACGGTCGGCACTGGCGACCCACTCGGCGTTGTGATCACTCACGCGCACACGCGCGGCCTCCACTGGGGCTTGAAGAACGGCAAGGTGTACGCCGACCCGATGCTGCTCCTGCGGCGCGCAGTGATCCTCAAGCCGCTCAGCGTTCAGGCCCGTGGATGCGCCTGCTCGTAGGTCTTCCGCAGCCGCTCGACTGACACGTGCGTGTAGACCTGGGTTGTCGCAAGGCTCTGATGGCCGAGGATCTCCTGCACGGCGCGTAGGTCGGCGCCGCCTTCGAGCACGTGCGTTGCCGACGTATGGCGCCAGCCATGCGGACCGATGTCGGCAACACCCTCCACGGCACCGGCCGTGCGGTGCACGACCGCGCGGACGGTCCGCGGGTCGATGCGTCCGCCGCGAGCACCCAGGAAGGCCGCCGGCCCTGAGGCGTCACCGGCAAGCTCCGGCCGACCCTCGGCGAGCCACGCTCTCAGGGCACGCTCGGCGGGGACCCCGAAGGGAACGGTGCGCTCACGACCGCCTTTGCCGAGGACCCGCAGGGTTCGGCGGACGCTGTCGATGTCGTCGATGTCGAGGCCTACGAGCTCGCCCACGCGGATGCCGGTGGCGTAGAGGGTTTCGAGGATGGCGAGATCACGCAGCCCGATCGGTGAGTCGGCTCCTTCCGCGGCGGCATCCAGCACAGCGGTCGCCTGATCCGAGGTGAGCACGGACGGCAGACGATGAGCGCGCTTGGGCGAGGCGAGTCGTGCAGCGACATCCGCCTCGAGGATCCCGCGTTGCACGGCCCACTCAGTGAAGACGCGGGCACTGGCCGCGCGGCGCGCGAGAGTGCTGCGCGAGAGTCCGCGCCGCTCCTGCTCCGCTAGCCACGCGCGCAGGGAGAGGAGGTTGAGGTCGCGTACGTAGGGCGTCCCGCGCTCCCGAGCGAAGTCCGCAAGCGCCTCGAGATCCCCGACGTAGGCACGCACCGTGTGGTCGCTGCGCCCGAGCTCGAGGGAGAGGTGATCGCGGAAGCGCGCGATCACCTCGTCCCAGTTGCCTTCGGGCGGGGCAGCGGGTGCGGACACTCCCCCATGCTGACGCCTGAGGCCCGCCACGCCGGTGACCGACTCACGCGGCGCGGCGTGCCCAGCCTTCTCCGGCGCGCTGAACGAGCCCCAGCGCGTCCAGGGTGCCCAGGGCGGTCATGGCCTCCGCGAGCCCAAGGCCGGCCAGCCGCGCGATGCTCACCAGGGGTGCGGGGCGACGCGCGGGCACCGCATCGAGCACGCGGCGTTCGCGCCAGCTCAGGGCATCATCGCCGTCCGTGCTGCCCGGGGCATCGCTGGTCAGCCGACCCTCGACCAGAGCGAGGACCTCGCGAGGCGACGTGACCAACTGCGCCGCCTCGTCGCGAATCACCGCGTGACAGCCGGCGGACATGGGCGAGGTCACCGGTCCGGGGAAGGCCATGGCGACGCGATTCAACGCGCGCGCCTCGCGCATGGTGGACCGCCCACCCGAACGCAGGGCCGCCTCCACGAGCACGGTGCCGCGGCTCAGTGCCGCGATCAGCCGATTGCGCGTGAGGAAGCGATGACGCATCGCCGCGCCACCGAGCGGTGCCTCGCTGATGAGCACCCCGGAGTCACGAACGCGGGCGAGGAGGTCGGCATGCGATCGGGGATAGGGCACGTCGACACCTCCGGCGAGCACGCACGCGGTGGCGCCATCGACGGCCAGGGCGCCTCGATGCGCAGCGGCGTCGATCCCGAAGGCTCCGCCCGACACGGTGAGCCAGTCGCTCTCGGCAAGATGAGCGCCAAGTTCGCGCGCGATCGCCTCCCCGTACGTCGTGGCCGAGCGCGCGCCCACGACGGAGATCGACCGCAGGGCGAGCAGGCGAAGGTCGCCCGCGCCCGCGAGCCACAGGCCCAGCGGTGCCACGTCACGCAGGTCGTCCAGCTGCGAGGGCCACTCGAGGTCTCCCGGCACGACGTAGCGGGCGCCGATCCGCTCAGCGGCGGTCCAGGCGGGCTCGACCCAGCGCTCGATGGCTGCGTCGTACGACGTGCCGCTGGGGACGCGCGCGCCAATACCGGTGGATGCGGGCAGTGGCGAGTGCCCCGAGAGCACTTCGTCGACCACGGCATGCGCGCCCCGCTCGCGCACACGCGCTCCCAGGGACCGGTCACCCGCTTCGCACCACTGCGAGAGGAGGATGCGTGCGCGTCGATCGCTCTTCCGATCGGTCACGTCGTTCAGGACGCCCATGCGAGCCCTCCCCCGCGCAGCACCATTGCACCCGCCACGTGATCCGCCGCTGGCTGGGCGACGCCGTCGAGGTCGGCGAGCGTCCACGCCACACGCAGGACGCGATCGGCACCGCGCATGCTCAGCGAGCCGCGCGAGAACGCCGATCGCAGCAGTCGCACGCCCGCCTCATCAGGCGGCCTGCGATCACGGAGGAGCGATCCCGGAGCCTCGGCATTGACGCGCCAGTCCACGCCCTCGGATGCCCACCGAGTAGCAGCCCTGTCGCGGGCCTCGGCAACGCGTTCGGCGACGGCGGCCGTGGACTCGCCGGTATCGCCGATCTGCGCCAGGCTCGGCCGCTCGAGCATCACGCGCAGGTCGACCCTGTCCATCAGCGGCCCGGACATCTTCGCGGCGTAACGTCGACGCTCCATCGGCGAGCACACGCATGCGGCATCCATGCCCAGCCCCTTGCCGCACGGGCACGGATTGGCCGCGATCACGAGCGCGAATCGCGCGGGGAGCACCCCCGAGATATCGGCGCGCGCGATGCGCACCTCGCCACTCTCGAGTGGCTGGCGCAGGGCATCGAGGACTGAGCGAGCAAACTCTGGTGCCTCATCGAGAAAGAGCACGCCGCGATGAGCCAGGGTCGCGGCACCGATGCGCAACCGTCCCGACTGACCGCCCCCCACGATCGCCGTCATGGATGCCGAGTGATGCGGTGCCTGGAAGGGGACGCGGCGGACAAGGCCCCGGGGATCGAGTCCCGCAGCCGACTGGATAGCGGTCACCTCGAGTGCCGTCTCATCGTCCAGGGGCGGCATGAGACCCGGGAGTCTCTCGGCGAGCAGGGTCTTGCCTACGCCAGGCACTCCGATCATCGCGAGGTGATGCCCCCCGGCAGCCGCGACCTCGAGCGCGCGACGGGCCTCTGCCTGGCCACGCACGTCGGCAAGATCAGGCGGGTGCGGCTCGGACACGAGCCGTTCGTGCTCCGCTCGCTGGGGTGCTCCTTCCCCACGGAGGACTCGCACGAGGTGCGCCAGGTCGTGCACGCCCCCGGCGTCGACGCCCGGCACCAGTGTGGCCTCGCCCACGCCCGCGGCGGGGACGAGCAGTCGTACGCCACGTCCCTGGACTGCGAGAGCCGCAGCAATCCCGCCGGCGACCGGATGGATCCGACCGTCGAGCCCCAGTTCGCCGAGGACGCACGACCCCGCGGCCGCCGCCTCCGGCACCTGCTGCGAGGCAGCGAGAATCGCGACAGCGATGGCGGCGTCGAGCGAGGATCCGCGCTTGGGTAGGGATGCCGGCAGCAGCGCGACAGTGACCCGGGTGCGGGGCCATTCGAGTCCGCTGTGCTCGATGGCCGCGCGCACGCGATCGCGGGACTCGCTGACCGCGGTGTCGGCGAGACCGACGATGGTGAGGCCTGGCAGCCCGGAGCTGACATCCGCCTCGACGTCGACGATGCGCGCGGCTACGCCCACGATGACGGCCGTGCGGCAGCGCGCCACCACTACGCCACCCCGCGCAGGTGTTCGAGGCTGGGCGCCCCTGACCTGCTCAGCAGGATGCCGATGACATCAATGCGCACCTCGCGCGCGTGATGGTCGTGGGCGCGCATCCACGCGCCTGCCAGGGCGCGCAGACGCCGGAGCTTACGTGGCGTGACGGCGGCGAGAGGTGATCCGAAGTCCTCTGAGCTACGCGTCTTCACCTCGCAGATGACGATGGTGTCGCGCTCCTCGTCGCCAGCAACGATGTCGATTTCGCCTTCCCGGCAGCGCCAGTTGCGGTCGATAACGGTGAGGCCGAGCCTCTCGAGGTGACGCACCGCGAGGTCCTCGCCCCAGCGGCCACGTTGCAGATGCTGCGTGCCCATGTCACTCCCTCCGCGGGCCGGCGGCCCTCGCGGTCAGCGTGACTGGGCAAGCGAAACGGAATGACGTGCCGATGGCGCCTGGGGATAGCTCCCTCAGTCCGATGCTGTGGACACTCCCGGGAGCTTCCAGCTCACTCGGTGCCACGGCGAGGGCCCAAGGCGCTCAAGTGCCGCAACATGCTCGGGGGCTGCGTAACCCTTGTTGCCACGCCAGCCGTACTCGGGACATTCGTCGTGCAGCGCAACCATCTGCGCATCCCTCGTGACCTTGGCGATGATGCTGGCGGCGGCCACTGCCGCGCACGTGGCATCCGCCTGGATCCGCGTCACCACCTGAGCCCCTGGCGTGACCCGTGACAGCCAGTCGTGCTTGCCGTCCAGGAGCACGAGGTCGGGGCGCACGCCCGTCGCATTGAGCGCGCGGGCGGCAGCGAGGGCGAGGGCACTGATGATTCCGATCGAGTCGATCTCCACGGATGACGCCATCCCCACCGCACTCCGGCGCGCCCACGCGCGCACACGGGGCGCGAGGCGCTCACGCGTCGCCCGATCGCACTCCTTGCTATCGCGAACTCCCCGGGGGGCCGCCGCGGAATCCGCGGCGATGACGACCACTCCCACGGCAACGGGCCCCGCGAGTGCACCGCGGCCGACCTCGTCAATGGCGGCAAGGAGTGCGCCCGGACCGGCTTCGCGCAAGAGCGCGCGCTCGACGCGCAGGGTGACCGCCATGGTGCCTCAGTTCACAGGGCCCCGGGGCGGCCAAGCCACGAGGATGACGCGACCCAGCACATCGTCGACTGGGAGGGTCCCGCCCTCGGTGTCGAGTAGGGCGCGACTGTCGCGCGCTGTCGACCGGTCGTCCGCAAGGACGAAGACCCTGCCATCCGGCACGACGACGTCGAAGTCGAGTTGATCTGTCGCGCCGGCAACGTAGGGCTCATCGAGAGGATCCCCATCGACCGTGATCCGCCCGGCGTCGTCGCAGCACGCCACGCGCTGGCCGCCCACGGCGATGACCCGCGAGACGGCTGTCTCCGCGGTGGCTGCCCAGCCCTCAGGGCTGCGCACGAGGACGACCTCACCGGGGCCGGGCTGGCCCCATGTCGTCACGATCACGCGATCCCCTGCCGAGAGTGTCGGCTCCATGGCATCGTCCGCGACGTATGCCACCTGGCCGATGACCAGCCTCGCGACGATGGCGAGCGCCACGACGATCGCGGCGACGATTCCTACCTCGCGGGCGACGAGGACAGCCCACTGGCCGGGCGAACGCCTCGGCCGCGGGGCGGCATGACGGCCGCGCACGACCGGGATCGGCTGGGTGTCGTCGTCGGGGCGGCGCACCGACGGCGCCGTCACGGCGTGGATCCGGACCCGTCTAGGGCCGGCTGCTCGAAGGTCTGCGGGATCTCGAGGATCTGGGCGTTGCCGAGCGGCCAGACGACGGCGAACGCTCGCCCGATGACCCTGTCGACCGGAACGAAGCCCCCGCCCGGTTCACCCATGTGAGACCGGGAGTCAGCGGATGCCGATCGGTGATCGCCCATCACCCACAGGGTCCCCTCGGGGACCAGGACATCGAAGGGCTGCTTGCTCGGCGGATTGTTGCGGTAGAGGTAGGACTCCTCGTCGAGCGGAACACCGTTGACGGTGATGCGCCCGTCGACGTCGCAGCACACGACACGGTCGCCGCCAACTCCGATCACACGCTTAATGAAGTCCGTGTCGCGAGGCGGGGCCAGCCCGACGATCTCGCCGAGTAGCCGCCCTACGGCCTCGACCGGAGAGCGATCGGGCTCGACGACATCGCCGGTGATGAAGGATCCCGTGCCATCGAAGACGATGACGTCGCCGCGCTCGATGGGACGCAAGTGATAGACGACCTTGTTGACCAGGACGCGGTCGCCCACCTGGAGCGTGTCCTCCATCGAACCCGAGGGGATGTAGAAGGCCTGGACCAGGAAGGTCTTGACCACGAAGGCGACGAGGAAGGCCCCGACAATGAGGAGCGGAAACTCCAGCCACGCCGGGATTCGCGGGCGCTTGCGCTCCTGGTGCGACACACCCTCGGACGCGTCTTGCGCGACGTGGGTTCCCTCGTGCGGACCCGTCTCGCTCATGATCGTCCGACAGTACCGCTCGGGACCCGCGCTACGACCTCACTCCGCGTTGGCGGGCGTGGTGTCGCGCAGCTCCTTGATCTTGGCGGCCTTGCCGCGAAGGTTGCGCAGGTAGTAGAGCTTGGCGCGGCGCACATCGCCACGCGACACGAGCTCTACCTTGTCGATGATGGGGGTGTGCAGCGGGAACGTGCGCTCCACGCCCACGCCGTAGGAAACCTTGCGCACGGTGAAGGTCTCGCGGACACCGTCGCCCGCGCGACCGATCACGACGCCCTGGAAGACCTGGACGCGCGTCTTGTTGCCCTCCACCACCTTGACGTGCACCTTGACGGTGTCGCCTGGACGGAAGTCGGGGATGTCGGTGCGAAGGGAGGCGGAGTCGAGATCGTCGAGAGTCTGCATGGCGCAATCGCTTCCTGCCGGCGCCACAGGTCGCCCGCGGTCGATCCATCCCGTCGGGACGGCACGGCTCCCCACCCGGGATCGGGCGGGAGAAGCGCTCCCTGCGGCCGGCCCCCTGTGGCGGGTCGGCCCCCACATGGGCGGGAGCGCTCCGAAAGTGTGCCACACGGCGTGCACAGAGCCCGAATCGAGGGCTGGGCCTACACCCGGGGCATCCCCGGCCTCATCCTCCGCGTGCGCTCAAGCGCCTGCTCGTGCCGCCATGCAGCGATTCGCGCGTGATCGCCGGAGAGAAGGATTCCGGGGACCTCGTGTCCTCTCCAAGACGGCGGGCGCGTGTACACGGGGCCTTCGAGGAGACCCTCCATGGCTCCGGGTGCGAACGAGTCATCGACGAGGCTCTCCTCGTTGCCGACGACGCCGGGGAGCAGGCGCGTGACCGCCTCGACGATCGCCAGTGCGGCCACCTCTCCGCCGGCGAGCACGTAGTCGCCCAGGGAGACCGGCACGACCTCGGCTCGGTCGGCGTACTCCTCGGCGACTCGCGCGTCGATGCCCTCGTAGCGCCCGCAGGCGATGACCATGCCCGGCCTCTGAGCCCAGTCGACGGCCATGGCCTGGGTGAGGGGCATGCCCGACGGCGTGGGGATGACCAGCAGGGGCTGTGCATGCTCGGGAAGGATCGCGTCAAGGGCCTCGCCCCAGGGCTCGGGCCGCATGACCATGCCGGGACCGCCACCGTAGGGCTCGTCGTCGACCGTGCGGTGGCGGTCATGCGTGTGATCGCGCAGGTCATGAACGCGGATATCCAGGAGTCCCTGGTCATGTGCCTTGCCGACCAGTGAGAGTCCGAGAGGGGCGAGGTAGTCGGGGAAGATCGTGACAATGTCGATCCTCACTCGGATTCCCCTTCGGGGTCGAGGAGTCCCGCAGGCGGTCTGATGACGACGCGCGCGGCATCGAGATCTACGACAGGCACGATCTCGGCCACGAAGGGGACGAGAATCTCCGGGGCCTCGGGGGACTCCCGCACGGCGAGGACGTCCTGGCCCGGGAGATGGAGGACCTCGGTCACCGCGCCGACACGCTCCCCCTCCTCCGTGAAGACCTCCAGGCCGACGAGCGCATCGTCGTAGTACTCGTCGGGGTCCTCGGGTCGCTCATCGTCACCGCGTTCGGCTTCGAGCATGAGGCCCGTGAGCGACTCCGCTGCCGTGCGGTCGTCCACTCCTGCGAAGTGCACGCACAGACGACCGCCGTGCGGGCGCTCCGACTCGATGCGCAGGATGCGGTCGCCGCCCATGACGAAGACGTCGATTCCCGGGGCGAGGCGACGCTCAGGCTCGTCAGTGAGGACATCGACGAGTACGTCGCCCCTGACCCCGAGCGCGCGACCCACGCGAGCGACGACGACCCGCATGGCGGTGTCAGCGTTCGTCGACGTCGAGGAAATCGATCCGCACGTGGCCGTCGCGCGAGATCGCCGAAACGACAGTGCGCAGGGCGGTCGCCGTGCGGCCAGAGCGACCGATGACTCGACCCATGTCCTCGGGGTGCACGCGCACCTCTAGGGACCGGCCGCGACGGCCCGTGCGCTCGCGCACGGAGACGTCATCGGGGTGATCGACGATGCCACGCACGAGGTGCCCCAGGGCGTCCTCGAGCATGTCAGGCCTCGGTGGACTCGGCCGCGGCCTCGACAGCCTCGGCAACGGCTTCGTCTGCCACGACCGCAGCGGCGTCGGCGACCGCATCGGCCTCGACCGCAGTCTCGACCGCGGCCTCAGCCTCGGCGACACTGACCTCGCCGGCATTCGCCTCGGCGATCTCCACGATGGCCTCGGCCTCGGCGAGCACGGCATCGTCGGCGGCGGCGACAGCGACTGCCTCGGCGACAGCGGCGTCAGCGACCTTCTCGGCCACCTTGCGCGGCGTCGGCGTCTTGGGCTCATCGGCGGCCTGCTTGACAGCGGCCTCGTACGCGACGACCTTCGACTCCTTCGGAGCGGCGACCTTGAGGGTGCCCTCCTGACCGGGCAGGCCCTTGAACTTCTGCCAGTCACCGGTGATCTTCAACAGCACGAGGACGGCCTCGGTGGGCTGGGCGCCGACCTTGAGCCAGTGCTGGGCGCGATCGGAATCGATCTGGATGAGGCTGGGATCCTGCATCGGCTGGTAGACGCCGATCTCCTCGATCGCGCGGCCGTCGCGCTTGGTGCGCGAGTCGGCGACGATGACGCGGTACTGGGGGGCGTGGA
>CAYYZU010000065.1:0-9411 GCA_964476205.1 uncultured Actinomyces sp.
GCCACCACTCCGATCGCGAAGCGCAGACCGGCGAGGTCGGCCAGCACACCGGCCACGATCGCGCCCACCGCGAAGCCCCCGCCGCGCCACAGCCGGTAGGTGCCCACCGCCCGCGCCCGCCAGATGGGATAAGCCACATCCCCGATCGCCGCGAGCAGGGTCGGATAAACCATTGCCGTGCCCAGGCCGAGGAGGATCGCCGCTATCGCCCACCACGCGAACGAGTCGAACACCGCCACCATCGCGAGGCCGACCGCCTGCACGACCATGCCGCTCACGATCAGCCACTTGCGACCCCAGCGATCCGAGAGCGCTCCCGTGCCAAGCTGGGCGAGCCCCCAGACCGCTGGATACAGCGCCGCGAGGATGCCGATTTCGGAGAGTGACAATCCCGCGGTGAGGAAGAGGATCGGGAAGAGCCCCCAGGCCAGGCCGTCGTTGAGGTTGTTGACCAGGCCTGCCTGGCACGCCGACGAGAGCGCCGGCTCCTTGAAGGACGTCTCGACGAAGACCTGACCGTTGCTCAAGTTCGCATCGAGGCGATCGTGTCGACCGTCATCCCTCGCCTGGTGCGTCGCCGCCTCGAGCCTCGCGTACTCGCGCGTCTCGCGAATGAAGACGACCGACATGCCCAGGCCGATGGCCGCGAACGCGATGCCCAGGAGGAAGGGCACGGGTCGCAGTCCGTACTGCGCGGCGAGATAACCGGTCGCGAGGGCGGTCACGGACACGGCCAGGTAGCCGGCGGCCTCGTTGAGCCCCATGGCGAGCCCGCGCTGCTTCGGCCCGACGAGGTCGATCTTCATGACGACCGTGGTGGACCAGGTGAGCCCCTGGCTGATGCCGAGCAGCACGTTGGCCGCGACGATCCAACCCCAGGAGGGCGCCCAGATGAGCAGGAGCGGTACGGGGATCGCGACGATCCATCCCGCGACAAGCACAGGCTTGCGCCCGAAGCGGTCCGACCACGTGCCCGCGAAGTAGTTCGTCGCTGCCTTGAAGATGCCGAACGCGAGGATGTAGGTGAGCGCGGCGGTGTAGGCCTCGAGCGCGAAGACCCGCTCGGCCAGCAGTGGCAGGACCGTGCGCTCCTGGCCGAGCATCCCGCCCACGAGTGCATTCACCGCAACGAGCAGGCTGAACTGGGCGAGATTGGCGCGCAGCCCCAGCACAAGCGGATGCCCTCCGCGGCTGCCTGTCACGGGACCATCCTCCCGCGGCTGTCCATCTCCCCCCGGTAGCGTGGCCCTATGTCCGAGACGCCCCGGCCCGGGTGGCCCGTGAGCCCCGGCTTCATCTGGCGGGCCGGCTTCATCGTCATGGCCCTCGTCTTCATCTTCCTCTTCATCACCTTCCTCATCGAGGACGGCGGAGGGGTCATCTTCACCGTGCTCATGGCGTGGTTCTTCGCCCTGGCCATGGCACCGGCGGTGGATCGGCTTAGCCGCCGCATGCGTCGGGGTGTCGCCACGATCCTGGTGATGCTCGGCCTGGTCGTCTTCCTCGTCCTCTTCTTCGCGGCCTTCGGCGCCCTGCTCGTCGACCAGATCATCGAGATCGTCGAGAGCCTCCCCGTTCTGGCTGCCAGTGCCCTGGAATGGTTCAACCAGACCTTCAGCACGGCGTACACGCAGGAGGAGATCCTGGCCCAGGTCGGACTTGACCAGGAAGCCATCCAGAACATTGCGACCGAAGCCGCCAAGGGGATCTTCGGCTTCGCCACGTCACTGCTCGGAGGACTCTTCGGGCTCTTCACGCTCGGCCTCATCGCCTTCTACCTGTCGGCGGATGGTCCTCGCCTGAGGAAGTACATCGCCAGCATGCTCCCCAGCGCGAGCCGCTCGGTCTTCCTCAACGTGTGGGACATCACCGCCGAAAAGACGGGCCGCTACGTCGCTGCGCGCGTGGTCCTGGCCGCCGTCAACTCCACCGTGAGCGGCATCGTCTTCGCCGTCATCGGTCTGCCCTACTGGCTGCCACTCGCGCTATGGACGGGCATCGTCGCGCAGTTCGTGCCCACGATCGGTACCTACATCTCCATCATCCTGCCCGTGCTTGTCGGCCTGCTCAGCGGCAATCCCTGGCTCGGTGTCATCGTGCTCGCCTACGGCCTGATCTACCAGCAGATCGAGAACCTCACCATCGAGCCGCGCATCAGCGCAGCGGCTGTCGACGTGCATCCCGCCTACGGCTTCGTCTCAGTGCTGCTGGGAGCTGCGCTCTTTGGCGTGGCCGGCGCCCTGCTCGCCGTGCCGGTCGGCGCAATGGCGCTCGCACTCACGCAGACCTACGTCAAGCGACACGAGCTCGCCGAGGAAGAGCCCGTGACCTCCCCTGATCCCCCCGAACCCGCGACCACCTAGCCCACGATCGCGTCGATGCGCTCGGCGAGTGCGACATCGAGGTCGGTGACGCGTCCCCCTGCGGAGTGCGTCGAGAGTTCGAGGTGCAGGCGACGCCAGCGAATATCGATATCCGGGTGATGGTCCATGGCTTCGGCCGCCTGAGCGATCATCACCACCCACTCGATCGCCGCCGGGAAAGTCGGCGCCTCGACATCTCGGATGAGACGACCGTCGCTCACCTGCCATGTGGGTAGCCGCTCGCTCAGGGCGCGCAGCTCATCGTCGTCGAGTGGCTCAGCCATCCCAGCCTCCTGACACGTCCAGGGTCGTCATCGCGTGGCTGACGGCGTGGACGAGTGGCACCTCGTGGGTGCGCATCACGCTCGCGCCGCCCAGCATCGCCATCACGGCGAAGAAGCCCTCCGCGGAGCGGAAGTGTTCCTCGAAGAGGTCGAAGGCGTGCGGGAGCGCATGGCAGATCGGAAGGCCCAGCACCCGCAAGCGGAAGGTGTTGAGGATGACCTCGGTCTGGTGACGCACACGCGTGAGCGGATCGACCAGGTTGCCGTAGTAGAAGCCCATGCCGGGATCGATGATGATCCGCTCCACCCCGCGGCCTCGTGCCGTCGCGACGCGCTCCTCGAAGTGCGCGAGCAGGCCCGGGATGGGATCCGCGTCGAGGCGCACGTCGGTGATCTCACGGACGTTGCCGCCCTTGACGTAGCAGAGGATGACGGTCGCGCCGAACTCCGCGACCAGGTCGAACATCTCTTCCTGGTGCTCAGCCCCCGTGAGGTTGAGCACCTGCGCGCCGGCGGCGAGCCCCGCGCGCGCAACCGCCGGGTCGTAGGTCTCCACCGAGACCGCGATCCCCTCGTCGGTGCACTGCTCGATCACGGGCAGCAGACGACCGAGCTGATCATCGGCGCCCACGCGGGCTGCGCGTGCCGTCGTGGACTCGGCGCCGATGTCGACGAAGTGCGCGCCCGAGGCCACAGCGACGCGCGCTTTGCGCACGGCCGAGTCGATGCCCGTGGCGATGCTCTCCCGGTAGGTGGAGTCGCGTGAGAGATTGACTGTCGCCATGAGGACGGGCTCGTCGGACCACTCGCGGTCGCCGATGCGCACGGGCGCGACCTTGGCTTCGAGGGCCTCGGGATGATCCTGGGCAAGACGCGCAAGTGCCGCGAGCGTGATCATGATTCCCCCCTGCGGACGAAGCGCGTGAAGACGAATTCATCCTCGCATCGGGCGAGCACAGGGGCGAAGGCTCCAGCGGGCATCAGGCCCGAGACCGTGAGGGCCCACTCATCCAGCGCACCGGCGCGAGCGAAGTCGGCAAGGAGCGCACGCCCTCCTTCGCAGACGATGCGCTCCATGCCCCGATCGACCAATTGCTCACGAAGCCACACCGGGTCCACCGTCTCCCCCGGTCCGATCAGCACCTCGCAGGTTTCCGGCACGTGCGCGCGGGCTTCCGGCGATGACGAGGCGACCGTCACGATGAGCGGCGGCAGCATCGACTCTGTATAGGCGGGATCCGACCAGGGCAGGTCGAGGCTGGCACTCACGATGACCAGACGAGGCGCCACCTGCTGCCCGGCAGCAAGGCGCTCGGCGGCGACGGCGTCACTCACCTTCATGGGGTTGTAGCGCTCCGCGCGCATCGTGGCAGCGCCGACGACGACGGCGTCGGACCACCGGCGTACCGCACCCAGCACCCTGCGATCAGCGGGGCCGGAGATGCTGCCGGAGCGGCCATCGGGTCCCGCGGCCGCGCCATCGAGCGCCATGACGAAGAGTGCGCGCACCCACGGGCCCGAGGGCCAGGGGTACTCGTCTTCGACGGCCTCGGACACGCCTGCCAGTCTCGCACCGCTAGCCTCCGTTGGCATGGCAGGCATCCCAGGCGACCAGATCGGCGCCCTCATGCATCAGGTCGTGCCCATGGTCGCCACCCTGGGCCTGGAGTACGGCGACATCACCCCCGATAACGCCGTCGTCGTGCTGCGCGACCAGCCCGGCTATCGCAACCATGTCGGCGGCCCGCACGCCGCCGCGATGTTCGCGGCGGCCGAGTCGGCGACAGGGGCGGCGGCCATCGCAGCCTTCGGCGACATGATGGACCGTGCGGTCCTGCTGCCGGTGACGGCGACGATGGACTATCTCGCCATCGCGCGCGGCGACATCACGGCCACCGCACGCGTGGATGGGGACATCGACGAAGCGCGCCGCATCTTCGACTCGGGGTCGCGCCCGGAAATCGCGATCTCCTGCGAGATCACCGACGCCGCGGGCACGACCACCGGTCGCGTGTCGACCCGGTGGACCCTCAAGGCCCTCCGGAAGGACTAGGTCCCTTCGTCGCTACACCTTCGGCGCCGGCGTCCAGCGAAGGTACGACTTAACCTCTTCCACCTCTCCGAACCGGGCCTTGGCGTCATCAGTCGACATCATCGGCGAGACGATGACGCGATCTCCGGGGCGCCAGTCCACGGGAGTGGAGACGGGTGCGGCATCGGTGAGCTGGAGTGCGTCGATGACACGCAGGATCTCGTCGAAATTGCGGCCCACCGACTTGGGGTAGGTGAGCGTCAGTCGCACCTTGTTGCTCGGGTCGATGATGAAGACCGAGCGCACCGTCGAGGTGTCGCCCTCGCCCGGATGGATCATGTCGTAGAGCTCCGAGACCTTCTTGTCGGGATCGGCGATGATCGGGAAATTCAAGTCAGTACCGCCGACGTCGCCGATGTCTCCCGCCCATCCGAGGTGGGACTCGAGCGGATCCACGGAGATCGCGATGCACTTCACGCCGCGGCGGTCGAACTCAGCCTGCAGTGCCGACGTGCGCCCCAACTCCGTGGTGCACACGGGGGTGTAGTCAGCGGGGTGGCTGAAGAAGACTGCCCAGGATCCGTCCTTCCACTGATGGAAGTCGATGACGCCCTCGGTCGTCTCCGCGGTGAAGTCCGGTGCCACGTCGCCCAGTCGAATCGCCATGTCATGCCTCCTTGTGGTCGTGCCTCCTCGTGCCAGCAGGCGCCAGCCTCGACGCCGAGCGTAGGCATGGGACCAAAGTCCCTCACACACGGAGGTCGATCAGGCGTCGTCGCGCACTACGCGCGGACCGTGGGAGTAGTCCTCATGGGAGCGCGGATCCTCCCGGGGCTCGAGGTGCGTGTGGACCTGGGCATGCGGAAGCTCGGACCTGACGGCAGCCTCGACCTCCTCCACCAGGTCATGTGCGCGCGACACGCTCCACGCGCCCGGCACGAGCACGTGGACGGAGACGAACTGGTCGCGGCCGGACTCCCTCGTCTGGAGTCCGTGGAACTCCAACTCCCCCGCGGGGTAGCGCGCGACGAAGTCGCGGAGTACGCCGAGCACTCTCGCGGTCTCCTCCTGGGGAAGGGCGTGGTCGAGGAGTCCGCGCCCCGCATTGCGCACCAGGATGAACCCGGTCCAGAGGATGTTGGCGCCGACGGCGAGTGCCACGAGGGAGTCGAGCGGCAGCCACCCGGTCACGGCCACGAGCGCGATGCCGACGATGACGCCGATCGACGTGTAGACGTCGGTGAGCAGGTGCTTGCCGTCGGCGACCAGAGCCATCGATCGATGGCGCCGACCTTGGCGCAGGATGATGACGCCCACGACGCCGTTGACCACGGTGGCGCCGAGCGTGATGGCAAGGCCGATGCCGAGATCCTCGAGAGGCTGGGGATTGAGCAGCCGGTCGACCGCGGCGTACACGATGAGCGCCGCCGCGACCAGGATCATGACGCCCTCGGCGCCCGCGGAGAGGTACTCCGCCTTGCCGTGGCCGAAGTGGTGGCGCTCGTCAGCGGGCTTGGCCGCCGCCGCGATGGCGATGAGGGCCAGGATCGCCGCCACGAGGTTGACGACCGATTCCAGCGCATCGGAGAGCAGGCCCACGGAACCGGTGAGCATGTAGGCCACGGTCTTCATGCCGATCGTCACGACCGCGGCGGCGATGGACAGCCAGGCCCAACGGGTCAGCGAGTGCGCATGGCTGCCGGACACGCCCCGAGCATCCCATGGACCCGGGCCCAGGAGCCGACCTAGAAGGTGCCCTCCCCTGCGGGAGCAGGCTGCGGCGGGGAGCCGTCATCCGTGCGCACGGGGCCGGTGAGGTAGCGCATCGCGCCGTAGACGCCTGCCGCGAGCGGCACCCCGATGAGAGCACCGAGGAGTCCGAAGTAAGCCGCACCTGTGGCGGTGACGAGCACGATCGCCACGGGATGGAGGTTGACGGTCTGGCCCATGATGAGCGGCTGGAGCACATTGCCCTCAAGTTGCCCGATGACGAAGATGAGGACGATGACGAGCGCTCCCGCCAGGGGGCCGTCGGTCACGAGCGCCACGAAGGCAGCGAGCAGCATGGCAATCGGCGCGCCGATGTAGGGGATGAAAGCTCCGAAGAACACGATGATGCCGAGGGGTATCGCGAGCGGCACGCCCATGATGAGCAGCACGATCGTCACGAGGGTCGCGTTGGTGATGGCGACGAGCACCAGGCCCTGCGAATACTGCGAGAAGCCGCGCCACGCGATGCGCACCGTCTGGCCGATGACCTCGCGGTTGCGGGCAGGCATCCAGCGCACGAACCAGCCGAAGATCTCGCTGGGCTGGATGAGCACGAAGATGAGGATGAAGACACCCGCGGCGAGCGCCGTGCCGACACCGAGGACGCTCCCGACGCCGGAGAGCACTCCCAGCGCGATATCGCCGCCCGAGGATCGAATGAAGTCCTCCACCTGGACGTAGATGCTGGTGAGCTGGGCGTCCGTGATCTGGAGCGGTCCCTCGCGCAGCCACGTCTGCAGGTCCGAGACGCCCTGGTTGAAGGCGGCGGAGATGCCCTCCCACTGGGACACGGTCTGCAGTCCGATGAAGGTCACCACCACCGCGACGGCCGCGGCGAAGGTGACGAGTGAGATGACCGCGGCCAGCCAGCGGGGCATCGACTTGGCGAGCAGGTTGACGAGCGGCATGAGCCACGCGGCGACGAGGAGAGCGAAGAAGAGCGCGAGGATCAGGGTCTGCAGAGGAGTGATGAGCAGGAGCAGTCCCCACAGGACCACGCCGATGGCCGCCAGGCGCCAGGCATAGCCGCCGATACGCCGGAAGGCGGGCGAGACGTGATCGGGGGTGTCGTAGGGCCGAGGAAAGGGCGGCCGTGGCGGGATGTGGTCCTCCGCCGAACGGGATCGCCCCACGTGCCACCTCCTCGGCGCGAGCGTAGTCCCGCGAGACGCCCCCGCCGGCGCACCGGCCTAGGGTGTGTCTGGACGAGGAGGAGTGACATGTCCGGAGGTTCGGGCACGGAATCCATCCCGGGTCTCGCCTACGACAGCGCGGGCTCGGGGCCTCCGCTCGTCCTCATCCATGGCCTTGCGTCCTCGCGTCGGTGCTGGGACCTCGTCATCGACGATCTCGCGCGCGACTTCACGGTGTACGCCGTGGACCTGCCGGGGCACGGCGACTCCGATCCCATCCCCGGGCAGGCCGAGACACCGGCGACCGAGATGGCACGCGCCGTCGGTGCCTTCCTCGACGAGCGCGACATCGACCGCGCCCACCTGGTCGGCAATTCCCTCGGCGGGTGGACAGCACTGGAGGCCGCAGCCGACGGTCGCGCCCGCAGTGTCACAGCACTCTGCCCCGCGGGGCTGTGGGAGCCGATTCGCGAGCCGCTCGGCGCCATCCAGTTCAACCGCAAGGCCGCGGTGGTCACGCGTCGCGTCATCCCTGCGGTCATGCGGGTCGCCCCGCTGCGCCGCGCCCTGATCCGCACCGGGGCCGAGCGCACGGCAACGGTCCCCTACCGGGTCGCCGTGGATGCTGCCTACGCCCAGGCCGATGCCCGTGGCTTCGAGCAGGCCCACGACGGTGCCCTGCATCGCCGCTTCGACCGTGCCTCGGCGATCACCGAGGACGTGCCGATCACCGTGGCCTTCGGCGACAACGACCGCCTGCTCCCCGCCCCGAGGTTCCAGCAGCGCGACCTCGCTCCCGCTCACGCGAGGTGGGAGGTGCTCTGGAACTGCGGCCACGCCCCCATGTGGGACGTGCCCTCCGTGACGACGGCACTCGTGCGCGAGACAGCAGCGCGGAGCGCCGACGCATGAGCATCCGGGTCTATCAAGGTCCGCACTCTGACGGCCGGCGACTGCCGGTGAGTTGGCAGTGGCTGCCCTGGCTCTTCGCGGGCATCACCATCGGCGGGCAGATCATCTGGCTCCTCGCAGAGCCGGCGCGCGACTTCCTCACCATCACGACGGTGGTCAGTTTCTTCCTCGCCTCCGTAAGCCACGCCTGGCTGACACGCGGCTGGGCTTGGGCACTCGGATACGTCGCCATCGCGGGCGGTGTCGGCGGAGCGATGGAAGCGTTGGGCGTCGCGACCGGGTTCCCGTTCGGCAGTTATGCCTACAGCGACACCCTCGGGCCCACGCTCATCGGCGTCCCGGTGGTCGTGATGATGGCCTGGGCGATGATGTCCTACCCCGCACTCCTCGCCGCTCAGCGCCTCTCCCGCACGCGCGCCGGAGTGGTGGTCTTCGGCGCCTGGATCCTCGCCGCCTGGGACCTCTTCCTGGATCCTCAAATGGTGGGCGAGGGCCACTGGACGTGGGCCTCCCCCGATCCCGGACTGCCCGGCATCCCCGGCATCCCGCTGACCAACTACGTCGGCTGGATCATCACGGCGCTCATCATCATGGCGCTGCTCTCGCGCCTGCCGACGCGCAAGGCCACGGGCGACGGCGTACCCACGCTCATGCTCGCCTGGGTCTACTTCTCCAACGTGCTCGCCAACGCCGTCTTCTTCGGACGGCCGTGGGTGGCGGTGTGGGGCGGCATCATCATGGGCGCCGTGGTGATCCCGTGGGCCTGGATCAGTTGGACGAGGCGCCCATGAAGGTGAGAGCGCGCAGTATCGCGCGCGCGGTGGCGGGTTCGGGTGCGCTCACCGCTGCCGCGCTGAGCGCACACGCGGCGATCAACATGCGCATGATCCGGCGCCCGCGCGACGAGAGCGTCACCG
>CAYYZU010000066.1:0-9330 GCA_964476205.1 uncultured Actinomyces sp.
ACATCCGGGTGCGGCCCTTCTTCTCCATGATCTTGATGAGGTCGCTGTGCTTGCCGTGCTCGATCCGCTTGCGCGCCTCGGTCTCCATCGCCGCGCGACCGGCGTATGCCTCCAGGCACCCCTTGCGCCCACACGGGCACGGCGCGCCGTCGGGCTCCACCACCATGTGGCCCACCTCGCCCGCGGCGCCGCGACCGAGCCAGAGCTCATCGTGGATCACGATGCCGCCGCCGACGCCGGTGCCGCAGAAGATGCCGAGCATGGACGAGTACGGGCGCCCCGCACCCAGGCGCGACTCCGCCATGACGCCGACCTGCACGTCGTTGGCCAACTCGATGGGCACGCCGAGCGCAGCGCGCAGTGGTGCCGCGACCTCGATGGTGCCGAGCCAGTCGGGCAGGTTGCCGGCATGGCTCACGGTGCCGGCGTCGTGGTCGATCTGGCCGGGGGACCCGACGCCCACTCCGAGGAGCTGTGACGCGTCGGCGCCGGCGTCCGCCAGGGCCTGGCGCACAGAGTCGACCATCGCGTCGAGCACCCCCGCGGGCCCCCTGTCCTGGGGTGTGGGCAGACGGCACTGGCCGAGGACCGTGCCCTCGCGATCGACGACGACCGTCTGGATCTTGGTACCCCCGAGGTCCACCCCCGCACGCAGCATCAGCGTGTCCCCTTCTCCTCGGGTGCGGGCCAGTGCCCGCCGTTCTCCCAGTAGCCCTGGATGGACTCCAGCTCACGGTCCTTCGTCTCCGGCGCGAGGCGCCAGACGAAGATCCACGCGAGCACGGCGAGAATAGCGAAGATTCCGAAGGACCATGCCCCGCCGATGGTGTTGAGCACGGTGAGGAAGAACTGGACGATGATGATGTTGGCCAGGAGGTCCGCACCAAGCATGGCGCTGGAGCCGTAGCCGCGCAGCCGGGCGGGGAAGCTTTCGCTGGAGTAGACCCAGACCAGCGCGCCAAACCCGAACACGAAGCCGATGTTGATGCCGGCCAGCCCAATGAAGCCCAGCACGACCTGGGCGGTGGAGAACGTGGCGCCCTGCTGGGTGGCAAAGGTGACCACCATCGTGAGCTGCGACACGATCATGATGGCGATGCCGGTGAGCAGGATGGGCCTGCGACCCCAGCGATCGACAACGCTCATCGATGCGAGTACGGCGATGAGCGCGATGCACTGCACGAGTGTGGACATGAGGATCGACTCGGCCTTCGTGTCGATCCCCATCGCCTGGAAGATCCGAGGGCCGTAGGCGACCGTGGCGTTGATTCCCGTGATCTGGATGAAGAAGCCGAGTCCCACGACGAAGACGGTGGCGCGCAGGTAGGGCTTGCGGAGCATCTCTCGCAGGCGACCACGGCCCTCGCTGGCGGTGGCCTCCTGGATGCTCGCCAGGACCGTGTCGATCTCGGCGGGATCCGTCGTGCGCTGCAGTGATGCCCGCGCCTCCTCGATCCGCCCCTGCATCACGAGATAGCGGGCGGTCTCGGGCAGCCGCAGGAGTGCAGGGATGAGCAGGAGTGCCGGCAGAGCGGCCAGCCCCAGCATGACGCGCCAGTTCAAGGTCGGCGCGACATTGCTGAGAGCGAGTGCAGCGAGGTAGCCGAGGATGATGCCGACGACAGCGGCGACTTGGTACGCGACGAGTGTCGCTCCGCGAATCCGCGCCGGCATCGACTCCGCCACGAAGATCGGCACCGCGACGAGCGATACGCCGATCATGATGCCGAGGAGCAAGCGGCCCACGCCGAGCATCACGGGGGAGACTGCGAGTGCGCTCACGAGGCAGAAGACGACGTAGCCGCACGCCACGGCGACGATCGTGGGCTTGCGGCCCAGGCGGTTGATGATGAATCCGCCCGCGAGGACTCCGAGGAGCTCGCCGTACACCGTCGCCGTGACGATGGTCTCGACGGCGCCGTCGTCGCCGCGAAGTTCGAAGTAGTCCTGGAAGTAGAGCTGGGCCCCGGCGACGTTGGAGCTGTCGTAGCCGTAGATGACCCCGAGGGTGGCCGCGCTGAGAGCCACGACCCACGCTGAGCGTGGGATGCGACTAGCGGTCATGGCGCCCCTCCCCGGGGGAGGCTAGTGACGCCGGTTGCGGCCGGGGGGCCTTCGGCGAAGTTGGCGCACTCCGGTCTAGGAGGCGGAAGGGCTGGGGCTCTCCGCCGCGGGCACTGAGGTTGTGGGCGCTGCTGTCGGGGAGCAACCCGGACCGCTGGGTGACGGCGACGGCGCAGCGAGTGCGGTGTCGACCTCCGACTGCGGTGCGACGGAGGTGTACGCCGCGCCGAGCACCGTGTCGATCGTCGCGTCCTTGCGTCCGTCGTCGACGAGCTCGGCGCCGGGGATGTAGAACGACATGAGACGCGCGGCCTGCTCGCCCGACGGACCGTGGCGGATCTCGGCGACCGCGGTGATGGTCTTGGCGAGCGGGTCATTGTCGATGACGCCGATGAGGAAGCCGCGGATCTGCAACTCCTCCGCGGTCGAGGCCGCCAGGCCCGCTCGGTCCGTGGCGTTGTAGACGTTAGTCGTGACCTGGGAGGCGCTCGGCAGCCCGGCGCCCGGGGTCACGGTGACGGTGACGCAGGGCTGGGGCTCCGGTGAGGCACTGGAGGCGGAGCCATCGGTGGGGGCGCTCGTGCTTCCGGCATCGGAGGAGCCGGAGCCCTGGATGATGCGCGACAGGCCATAGCCGGCGCCGAAGAGGATGACCATGCCAAGGGCGACGAGTGCGATAGCGATCACGGGGCTCTGCTTGCGCCGATGACGGGCGCTCGGTCGGGGGCCGCCGCTGGGAACGCTCATCGAGCCCTTCCTCCTGAAGTCGTCACCGCGGGACGCATCGACCGGCCCCGCAAAGTGTCATCAGTCTAGGTTGCACGTCGCCCTGAGTCGTGTCGCGACGCGGTGCAAGACCTAACCGTGATCTTGGGTTTTCGGGTGCCTCGCATCATCCGGATTCGGGCGCCCGATCGGCTTGGGTACCCTCGTCGGCGGAGGATTCGCCTAGTGGCCTAGGGCGCACGCTTGGAAAGCGTGTTGGGAGCAATCCCTCAGGGGTTCAAATCCCCTATCCTCCGCGCTCCGCGAAGCCCGGGCGGCCTGCCGCCCGGGCTTCGCGCATCCTGCCCCCGGGCGGTCCGGCGTACACTCACTGTCGACCCCCCGCGCGGCGTCACCCCGCTGAATCCCCCAGGGCCGGAAGGCAGCAAGGGCAGGCGGGCTCTGTCGGGTGTGCGGGGGGTCCCTCATGTCCGACACCGGGGCTAGGGTGGCCGGGTGTCCACGGCCCTCTACCGCACCTATCGGCCGGGGCGTCTGGCCGATGTCGTGGGTCAGGAGCACGTCACCGAGCCGCTCTCCCGCGCACTCGCCAGCGACCGCGTGCACCACGCATACCTGTTGTCCGGCCCCCGCGGCTGCGGCAAGACCTCGACCGCCCGCATCCTGGCCCGCTCGCTCAACTGCGCCCAGGGCCCCACGCCCGAGCCGTGCGGGGAGTGCCAGAGCTGCGTCGATCTCGCGCCCAACGGGCCCGGCTCGATCGATGTCATCGAACTGGATGCCGCGAGCCACGGCGGTGTGGACGATACCCGCGAACTGCGTGAGCGCGCGATGTTCGCTCCCGTCTCTTCGCGCTACAAGGTTTACATCGTCGACGAGGCACACATGGTCACCAACGCGGGCTTCAACGCACTGCTCAAGCTCGTGGAAGAGCCGCCCGACCACGTGCGCTTCATCTTTGCCACGACCGAGGCCGACAAGGTCATCCCGACGATTCGCTCGCGCACCTTCAACTACGGCTTCCGACTCGTGCCCACACGGGTCCTCCAGCAGCACCTGGCCACGGTGTGCGAGGCGGAGGGCGTGCCCGCCGATCCCGCGGCTCTGGCCCTTGTCGCCCGCAGCGCTGCGGGCAGTGTGCGCGATTCGCTCTCGATCCTCGGCCAGCTCATTGCCGGCTCCGGGCCGGAGGGCCTGACGCATGATGAGGTCTCCGCGCAGCTCGGCGTGACCGATGCGGCTCTGCTCGATGACACCGTGGATGCCATCGCCTCGGGTGAGGGCGCGCGGCTCTTCGCCGTCATCGACCGCGTCATCGACGCCGGGCACGATCCGCGCCGCTTCGCCACGGATCTGCTGCAGCGACTGCGCGACCTCATCGTCCTGTCGGCCATCCCCGGCGATGAGGCATTGGCCATCCTCGATGCACCCGACTCCGAGATCGAGGCCATGCGCCGGCAGGTCGCCGGCCTCACGCTCGCTGAACTCTCACGCGCGGCTGACCTCGTGAGCGACGGTCTCACTCAGTTGCGCGGTGCGACCGCTCCGCGACTGCACCTGGAGCTGCTGGCAGCGCGGCTGCTGCTGCCCTCCGCCGACGCGTCGCCCGCGGGACTCGCCGTGCGCCTGGATCGTCTCGAGCGCGGTGCGACCTCGGCCGCTCCCGGGCCTCGCGCTGCTGCACCGGGCTCACAGACGCCGCGCGCTGCGGCCCCCGAGCAGAGGCCCGAGCCGGAGCCTGCGCCGGAGCCTGAGTCGGCTGCCACGCCCAAGCCCGCGTCCAAGGCCGCGACGTCCCGGTCCGAGAAGCCCGCGCGTGCTGCGGCCGCGGCCCCGCCACCCCCGCCGCGCATGTCCCAGGTGCTGCCCAGTGCTGCGGGAGAGCCGCCACCGCAGTCCGATGCGCCCCCGGAGAGCGCGACGGCTCCGGCCGCGACATCGGGAACCACCGTTTCCCTCTCCGACGTCACGACGATGTGGCCGGCGATCCTCGAGGGCCTCAAGTCGATGTCGCGCGTTGCGTGGATGGTCTTCAGTGACTCGCGCCCACTCTCGCTTGACGCCGGAGTGCTCGCCGTCGGCGTACCCGAGGAGAGCAAGGTGCGCAATGCACGCGCGAGCGGCCACGCTGAGCGGCTGCGCCAGGTGATCATCGACGTCATGCACGCCGATGTGCAGGTTGATGTCGTGGCCACCGGCTCATCGCCGGCCCCCGCATCGTCTGGCCCCACGCCCGCAGACGAGCCGAGTATCGATGACTCCGACAGCGACGACGACGTGAGCGGGGAGGCCCTCGCCATGCGTGAGCTTGGTGCGACGGTCATCGGCGAGATCGAGCAGGGCTGAGATGTACGACGGCATCATGGCCGATCTCATCGATGAGCTCGGCCGCCTCCCTGGCATCGGCCCCAAGAGTGCCCAGCGTTTGGCTTTCCACATCCTGCAGGCGGAACCGGCCGATGTGCGCCGCCTCGCCGAAGTCCTCGTCTCGGTCAAGGAACGCGCGCGCTTCTGCTCCACCTGCGGTCACGTGACCGAAGAGGAGCAGTGCCGCATCTGCCGCGATCCGCGCCGTGACCCACACTTCCTGTGCGTCGTGGAGGAGTCCCGTGACGTCATCGCGATCGAGCGCACCGCGGAGTACCGAGGTCGTTATCACGTGCTCGGTGGCGCGATCAGCCCTATCGATGGCATCGGCCCTGACGACCTGCGGATCCGCGAGCTCATGCAGCGCCTGGCCGACGGTCAGATCACCGAGGTGATCATCGCGACCGATCCCAATCTCGAAGGCGAGGCGACCGCGACTTATCTCGCGCGCATGCTGGCGCCCCTCGGACTCGAGGTCACGCGCCTGGCCAGTGGGCTGCCCGTCGGAGGCGATCTTGAGTACGCCGATGAGGTGACTCTCGGCCGTGCCTTCGCCGGTCGCCGTCGTGTCGACGGCTAGGGGGACCTAAGTCCCGTCACGACTAGGTCATTGAGCGTGCAGAACGGGTCATTTGCCCGGCGATAACTGCACGAAGCCTGCATAGCCTGAAGTCATGCAGGCAGTGCAGGAGATGCAGGAGCGGGCGAGCAGCCTGCCCGGCGGCTTACTCTGCGCCGAAGAGGTGGGCCGTCGACTCGGCATCGATGTCTCCACGGTCTACCGCATGGCGGGCGACGGACGTCTCAGCGCGATCAAGGTCGGGCGCCAGTGGCGCTTCCCCGTCGACTCCATCCCGGTGATGGGCTCTGACTCTTCGATCGACGCCGGTACGGCGGAAGCGGTAGCCGCAGTCGCTGCCGATCTCCTGGGAGCCATGGTCGTCATCACCGACCTGGATGGTCGAGCGATGACCCAGGTGCACAACCCCTGCGAGCGCTATCGCTTGGCGTCAACCGAGGCTGCCGAGGCCTGCGTACAGGAGTGGCGTGATCTCGCGAGGCGCAGTGACTTCGTGCCGCGCTTCCACCGGGGAGCGCTTGACTTCGATTGCGCTGCCGCCTTCATTCGTGCCGGAGACCGGCTGGTCGGCCTCGTCATCGCCGGGGGCATCGCGCCCCTCGATGAGCCCGCGCCCGATGTCCATGTCCTGACGAAGGCGCAGCGCAGCCTCGTCCTCGATTCCCTGCCGCGCATTGCTGCCGCGGTGGTCGAAAGGAGAACACCATGAAGCGGCTCCTCGTCCTCGGTGCCGGCACCGCGGGCACCATGGCCATCAACAAGTTGCGACCGATGCTGCCCGAGTCGGAATGGGAGATCATCGTTGTCGAGCCGAGCGACGTGCACCACTATCAGCCCGGCTACCTCTTCCTCCCCTTCGGCGCCTACACGCCGGAGGAGACCTTCGAGCCGACGGATCGCTTCATCCCGGAGGGCGTCACGCGCGTTCGTGCCGAGGTCGATCGTGTGGAGGCGGAATCCAACCTGGTGCATCTCGTAGGCGGCGAGACGCTTCCCTACGACTACCTCGTTATCGCCTCGGGCACCTCGCCCCGGCCGGACCAGACGCCCGGCATGGACGACCCCGAGGTGTGGCGCAAGAGCGTCCATGAGTTCTTCACCTTCGAGGGCGCCATGGCACTGCGAGAGAAGCTCGCGACATGGGAGGGCGGCCGCCTCGTCGTCCACATCACGGAGATGCCCATCAAGTGCCCGGTCGCACCGCTGGAGTTCACCTTCCTCGCGGATGCGTTTTTCGCGGAGAAGGGGATGCGCGATCAGGTCGAGATCGTCTACGTGACGCCGCTGGAGGGCGCGTTCACCAAGCCTGTCGCGTCGAAGCTGCTCGGTCACATGCTCGAGGACCGGAAGATCACCATCGAGCCGGACTTCATGATCGACCAGGTCGATGTCGAGAAGCGAGCGCTCGTCTCGATGGACGAGCGGGAAGTCCCCTTCGACCTGCTGGTCACCATCCCGCTCAATATGGGCGCGGACTTCGTTGCTCGCTCCGGCCTCGGTGATGACCTCAATTACGTCTCGGTGGATAAGCACACGCTGCTGAGCACGAAGTACGACAACATCTTCGCGCTCGGCGACGCCTCCAACATCCCAGCGTCGAAGGCAGGATCCGTCGCGCACTTCTCCATCGACCTCTTCCCCGAGAACTTCATCAATCACGTCAACGGGCGCCCCATGACCGCCGCATTCGACGGCCATGCCAACTGCTTCATCGAGTCGGGTCACGGCAAGGGAATGCTCATCGACTTCAACTACGACACGGAGCCGCTTCCGGGCAAGTACCCCATCCCAGGTGTCGGGCCGTTCAGCCTCCTCAAGGAGACCGAGCTCAATCACCTGGGGAAGCTCGCCTTCCGGTGGATGTACTGGAACCTCCTGCTCCCCGGCAAGGAGCTTCCCCTCCCCGCCCTCATGTCGATGGCAGGCAAGCAGACCGATGCATTGGAGCGTGTGTGATGACCGTCGCCGACATGGATTACGCCATTACCGAGCGGCTCGACCGTCTGTCGCTTCAAATGACCGAGATCTCCGAGGAGCTCGAGCGGCAGCGCGAGATGCGGGAGATGCTGCTCGGCCTCACCGAGCTGGCTGGCCCGGTCATGCAGATGGTGACCGCCAAGGCCACCGAGCTGGAGCAGAAGGGCTACTTCACCTTCGCGCAGGGCGGCCTCGAGATCGCCGACCGCGTCGTCACGTCGTTCGATGAGGATGACATCAAGGCACTGGGCGACAACGTCGTCCTCATCCTCAACACCGTCAAGGAGATGACCCAGCCCGAGGTCATGAACCTCCTCAGCCGCACCGCGCTCGAGGTCCAGGAGTCCGAGGACGCCCCGGCAGGGCCGCCTCCCTCCACCTTCGCGCTGCTGCGTCAGATGCGCGACCCCGAGGTCCGTCGCGGCCTCGCGCGCGCCCTCGTCGTCCTGCGCTCCCTGGGGAGCCAGGCCCCAGCACCGACCGCCCCAACCTCCCCGAAGGAGTAATGCCATGACCACCACGACCATCGCCGGCCGCGAGGTCCACGTCAACGACGAGGGCTTCCTCACCGAGTACGACGAGTGGGACGAGACCCTCGCCGCCGAGCTCGCCAACAACATCGGTGTTGAGATGACCGACGAGCACTGGGCCGTCATCCGCTTCCTGCGCGATGACTTCAAGGCCCAGGGCGAGACCGCGACCACGCGCCGCGTGGACACCGTCGGCGGTTTCCCGGTGAAGAAGCAGTTCGTCCTCTTCCCCAAGAAGCCCGCCAAGAAGATGGCCTACATCGCCGGCCTTCCTAAGCCGCACGGCTGCGTTTAAGACAACTGACAGGAGCCCGTCATGACTATGACCGATACCGCACCCGCGATCGTTCCCAACTTCGGCGACGAGGCCGAGGTCGATCGCAAACTCGTCATCATTTGCTCCAAGGGCAACCTGGATATGGCCTATCCAGGCCTGGTACTGGCCAATGCCGCACTCGGCGAGGGCATCGAGACGCACCTCTTCTTCACCTTCTGGGGTCTGGACATGATCCTGAAGTCGCGCATGAACGATCTGCAGTTCACCCCGGTTGGCAATACCGCCATGCACATGCCGGTGGGTGACTCGCGCATCCCGCAGTTCCTCACGGCGTTCCCGGGGATGCAGGGCATGTCGACGAAGATGATGAAGAAGCAGATCGCCGATCTGGGAGTGCCCGAGGTCCCTGACTTCCTCGACCAGATCGTCGCCGCCGGCGGCCACCTCTGGGCCTGCCGCATGTCCGTCGACATGATGAAGGTGTCGGAAGACGACATGTACGACGGCGTCGAGGCTGTCATCAACGCCACCGACTTCATGGAGAAGAGCGAGGGCGGCCAGCTCCTCTTCATCTAGCGATTTCGTTGAGTGGCGACTTGTGCGGCCGACACGCCGTGCGGGCGCATCACAGGGCGCCACTCAACGACTTGGGGCGAAGTCGCGAGGGGGCGGCTGACCGTTAGAATGGCGTCTCCGCCGTAGGTGATCGCCCCATCGGGGGCGGCCGGTGTGCTGGCCAGGAGCCGATGTGGGTCTCGTCGTGCAGAAGTACGGCGGCTCCAGCGTCGCCAACGCTGAGAGCATCCGCC
>CAYYZU010000067.1:0-1660 GCA_964476205.1 uncultured Actinomyces sp.
CGGGGCCATGTCGCTTCCGGGCCTTCGCTCGGGCAGAATCGCATGATGCGCGTGGTGCGGTCGTTGCTCGTGGGCGTGACCGCCCTAGCGACTCTCACGGCTGTTGTCCCCGCCGTGGCACACGCGAAGCCCTCCGACGGCATCTCGATGCCGGGCCTGTGCAGGGGCCCCTACAACGCGGCCGCGCAGCGCGGCTTCGACGTGTCGCGCGTCGCCGAGGATCGCGTCCTCACCTTCGACCGCAAGCGCGTCGTACTCGATCGCGAGGGCTGGGCTGCCGACAATCCGCGCGACCCTTCCTGGACGTTGTGGTTTCACTCCCTGGCGTGGCTCGTGCCCCTCGCGCTTGAGGACCCGCGGACCGCCGTCGATGTCTTCATCGAACGCGACAAGGCTTTGCCTGACCCGGGCGCCTCCGTGGGCAACCGACTGCGTCGCCCGGTGGGCTGGACCCAGGGACAGTTCCGCACACGGCTCGATGTGGCGAACTGCTTGTACAACCTCACGGATGATGTGCGCCTGGTGCCCATCGCCAAGCGACTGGCTGCCGTCAACATGGATCCGCGCCGCTATCCCGGCCCGCCGTATTTCTCCGTTCACAATCACGGCACCATGGGCAACATCACGCTCATGCAAGCGGGCAAGACCTTCGGACAGCAGCAATGGATCGACTTCGCCCTCAAGCGCTTCAAGCGAGACTTGCCCTATGTCTTCGAGTCCTGCGGGATGATGCGCGAGCAGAGCAGCACCTACCAGCTCCACAACCTGAGGCTCTGGGAGAAGACTGCTGCTCAGCTCGGCACCGCGCTCGATGCGGAACGCCGCGCCCTCGGTGCACTCGTGCGTCCTGACGGTGTCCTTGAGGCAATCGGCGACGGCCAGCCCGACGCGGGACTCCAGCCGAACGGCGAGTCACTGTGGTGCCGGGAGACCGGGTGGGCGGCTGGCACGCTGCGCTCCGCCGACGACACCGCAGGGTTGGCGCACTTCACGCTGCGCTTCGGGCCTTCGATGGACTACCACGGCCACCAGGATCACGGTGGTCTCACGTGGTTTGCCCTCGGTGCTCCCGTGTTGTCTGATCGCGGCCTCTTCAGCAAGGATCGCGGTCCACGATTCGACTACGCGCACACGATGGCCGCGCATTCGGTCTTCGAGCCGATGGGTTCGCCGGGGTACGACCCGGACACGAGCGCCACGCGCATTTCTCCCACGGAATACTCCCTGCGCGATGCCGCTGATGGCATCGAGCGCCTGCGCGACGTGAACATCGGGCCGAACCGGCTCGTCGTTCGCGATCGCGGCACCGGCGCAAAGGAGTGGATCCAGCACTGGCAGTTGGCACCCGGTTGGGAACCCACTGCGACCGGTGCGGTCAACGCTGAAGCCGGCCTCACCCTCACGATCAACTGCCCGAAGCTCAAGCCGGTGCGCGTGGAGGCCTTCACCGCGTGGCGCACCGCCGTGGATGCCTGGGACATGCAGTGCCGCGTGTCGGGAGATCGCACGGGCGCGCGACTGACCACGACCCTCACGGTGGCGCGAACATCATGAGGTGTTCATCATGAAGCGCCCCGTCATCCTCGCCGTCTGCGCAGCGATCGTCGCGTCCATCGCCGTCACTGCACCGGCGGGAGCCGCGCGCTCAGGCGAGCCACCG
>CAYYZU010000067.1:1760-9255 GCA_964476205.1 uncultured Actinomyces sp.
ATGGGCGCTGTGGTTCGCCAGGCCGCGCTTGCCACGTGGAAGCTCACGCGGCCCGACGGCGTCCTCGATGCGATCGGCACCGGCAATCGCACGATGCTGACCCGGGCCGCACTTGGCCTCGACGACGACACCGACCTGCCCGCGCGCCTCTACTGCCCGGAACTCGGCTGGGCGGCCAATCGGTCCTCCTGGGATGACACGGCAACGCACTACGTGCTGCGGTTCGGCCCCCGGCCCGCGCAGCACGGGCACGAGGATCGTGGCGCCCTCACCTGGTTTGCCCAGGGAGTGTCGGTCTTCGCCGACCGCGGGGTCTTCGATCGGTCGCGCGGCCAGAGGTGGAAGTGGGCGCACTCCGCCCAGGCACACTCGACGTTCCACGGGATCGGCTCGACGTGGCGCCGCCCCTTCACGGCGGAGTATGAGCGCGTGGGCGATGCCGACACGTATCGCGTGGAGGCGAGCTACCGAAGTACGAGCATGGAGCGCTCCTTCACCATCCCGCTTCCTGTCGATGACACGCAGTCGGTGCTGCAGGTGTCGGACGTGGGGCGCACCAACTACGACCGCCAGTGGTACCAGCGCTGGCAGCTCGCCGAGGGCTGGGCGCCGCTCGAGCGCACGACGGCCTGGGAGCCGGCCGCGTTCCACGAGGAGGCGGGGCTCTACCTGTATGGCGCCTGTCGCTCGGGTCACTACATGCGCATGTCGGTCACGCAGGTCGAGACCTTCCCGGCGTGGCGCGTGGCGAAGCCGGCCTACTCCCTGGAGTGCGGCGGCCTGGGCAAGGAAGTGAAGCTCGAGACGCTGTGGATCGTGAGCCCCGTCGAGGGCATGCTCACGTGGGATGCGCTCGCGGGGACCTACGCCGTATCTCCGCCGATGCCGATCGACCCGGTGGACCCAGTGGAACCGGTTGACCCGGTCGACCCGGTGCCTCCCGCGCAGTAGCCGCTACTCCCGCGCAGTGACCCGTCACCTGCCGCTACTCCGCCCCTTATCGACGCTAACGGCCCGCTTAACGTCGATAACGGGCGGTGGCGGGGCGTGACGAAAGAGTCAGAGCGAGAAGTCGGCGGGTCCGCCGGGCGGCGGAGCCTGCACGGCACCGGGGAAGTGCACGCGGAAGGACACGTTGCGTGCGCTACCGCCGTCGGAGTCGCCGATGTACGCGCGGACGACGTAGCCACCGGGTCGCCCGAACTGCACCTCGCCGCTCACAGCGAGGACGCTGCGCATGTCGGCGCCGGGAGTCGCTCCTGCGGGGCGACCTGCCTCCACTGCACCCTCGACCGCGAAGAGTTGCTCGCCATCCTCGTGCTCGACGCTGATGGTGAGGGGGTAGCTGCGGTTGGTCTCGTTCCAGCCGATGATGATGCTCACGCCGATGCCGAGGTGAAGCATGCCGAGATTGCCCTCGCCGTCGATCGGTTGCTCCAGATCGGACCACCCCGAACCCTGGAGGTAGAGCAGGCCGTTGACGGCCTCCGCGTGGTGGGCAAGGGTCACGTATTCGATCTGCGGCATCGGACCATGGTGCCCTACGCGCGGCGGGCGTGACTAGGCGAGGGCGCCTAGTCGCCCCAGGGCCTCGCGCAGCACCTCGGGTCGCTTGCAGTAGGCCCAGCGCAGCGATCGCTCGCCGACGCCCGCGTGATCGCAGAAGACCTGCAGCGGGATTGCGACCACGCCGGCTCGGTGCGGCAACTCGCGTGCCGCGGTGAGCGCATCGGGGTAGTCCGACAGCGGGCCGAGGTCGGTGGTGAGGAAGTAGGTCCCCTCCGATTCGACGGCGCTGAAGCCGAGCTCGCGCAGGCCGGTGGTGAGGATGTCACGCTGCTCCTGCAACCCGTGACGGAAGTCCTCGAAGTAGGAGTCGGGCATACGCAGCGCGTGCGCGATCGCGTACTGGAATGGCCCGCCCGAGACAAAGGACAGGTGCTGGCGCACGGCGCGCACCGCGCGGATGAGATCGGTCGGACCCGTGGCCCAGCCGACTTTCCATCCCGTGAAGGAGAAGGACTTGCCGGCACTGCCGATGGTGATCGTCCGCTCGGCCATGCCGGGCAACGTGGCGATCGGCACATGCGGGTGGCCGTCGTACCAGAGATGCTCATAGGCCTCGTCGGAGATGACGATGAGGTCGCGCTCGATCGCGAGGTCGGCGATCGCCTGCAACTCCTCGGGTGTGAAGACGACACCGGTCGGATTGTGTGGGGTGTTGAGCAGGAGCAGTCGCGTGCGATCAGTGACCGCCGCGCGCAGGGCATCGATGTCGGGTCGGAACGCCGGCGGCCGCAGTGGCACGCTCACGCGTGTGGCGTTGGCCAGCGCAATGCCGACGGCATAGATGTCGAACCAGGGTTCGAAGACGACCACCTCGTCACCGGTGTCGCATAGGGCAAGCAGCGCGGACTGGATCGCCTCGGAGGCACCGGTGGTGACGACCACATCGGTCGCAGGATCGATGCGCATGCCGTAGAAGCGCTCCTGGTGCTCGGCGATCGCAGCGCGCAGGTCGGGCAGGCCGTGCACGGGTGGGTACTGGTTGCCCTTGCCCTCGGCGATCGCCGCGCGCGCCACCATCTTGATCTCGTCGGGGCCGTCGGTGTCGGGGAAGCCCTGGCCGAGATTGATCGCGCCGGTCTCGGCAGCGATCGTCGACATCTCGCCGAAGATGGAGGTCGCGTAGGGCTCCATCCGCGGCACGAGCGTGTGTCTCATCTCAGCCCCAGCGCAGGATCACGTTGCTGTAGGGCACGGGGTCGCCGGTGTGCACGATCCCGAGGCATCGACCCACCTCGACCTTGAAGTCGACGTGCGGGATCCACTCGACCGGCAGGTCACCCAGGTGCGAGAGGTAGTCGGCCTGCGTCGCCGCATCGACGTGCTGACGGAATTCCTCCGCCATGACGACGCTGCTCACCTCGTGCTCCGCGAGGATGAGGTCCACGAGGTCGGGAATCGTGGGAAGCCCACGTCGCACGATGAGGTCGACAGTCTCGACGTCGGGGTACGACGGGAACGGCGCGTCGAGCACCGCGATCGCATTCGCGTGGCGGAAGCGGGCGAGCAGCGAGGCGAGCTGCGGATGCCAGATCACGTGTCCTCCAGTGGATGGGCTGCGACCAGTCTGTCGATGGCGTCGGCCGAAGGCAGCGACGGGGCAGCCCCTGCGACCGTAGTCGCCAGCGCGCCCGCGGCGCTGGCGCGGCGCATGGCGTCCTCCCAGGGCAGGTCGTCGGCGAGCGATGCCGCGAGCACCCCGCAGAAGGCATCACCCGCGGCGACGGTGTCGATGGGCGTCACGGGATAGGCCGGTGTGCGGCCCTCGCCGTCGGGGCTCGACCACACCGCGCCGTCAGCTCCGAGCGTGACGATCGCGCTGGCTGCGCCGAGGTCGCGTAGGGCACGTGCCGCGGCGTACGCCGAATCGATTCCGTCGACGGATCGCTGGGTGATGAGACTGGCCTCGTGCTCGTTGGCGATGACGATGTCGGTGACGTCGAGGATCCCTGCCGGAAGGCCCTCGGGTGGCACGGGTGCGGTGTTGAGGATCGTGCGCATGCCGGCGGACCGCGCGGCGCGCAAGGCGCCCAGCACGGCGGCCGGGGGCACCTCGAGCGGCGCGAGTGCGATCCGTGCGGGGGACATGCGCGCCACCTTGGCGGCGGTGTAGTCGGCGGTCAGCCAGCCGTTAGCGCCGGGGATGACCACGATGCGGTTGGCACCGCTGGCATCGACCTCGATGAGGGCCGTGCCGCTCGGGCCTTCGACGACCGACACCGCGGTCAGGTCGATTCCCTCGTGGCCGAGCTCGCGCAGCATCCAGGTGCCACCGTCGTCGCTGCCGACCGCGCCCACGAGGGCGACGTCGCCCCCCGCGCGCCTGGCCGCGAGAGCCTGATTGAGGCCCTTGCCCCCGAGGTGACGCTCGAGGGCGTGACCCGTGACGGTCTCGCCGGTGTCGGGCATGCGGGCTACGCGCACGACGAGATCGACGTTGAGACTGCCGATGCAGACGACCGCGGACACGGGAGGGAGGCTAGCGCGGCAGGATGTGCCCATGCGCCGCGTCGTCGGGATCGACCTGGGGACCCAGTCGGTCAAGGTCGCCGTCGTTGCCGCTGACGGCGAAGTCCTCTCCTCCGCGAGTCGTCCCTATGCCGTGGACTCGCGCCAGGCAGGGTGGGCGGAGACCGATCCGCAGGCATGGCTGGCTGCCGCACTCGACGCCGCGCGCGAGGCACTCACTTACGGCGGCACGGTCCCCGAAGCGATCGGCCTGAGCGGTCAGATGCACGGTGTCGTGCTGTGCGATGCCGAGGGCGCTCCTGTGCGCCCGGCGATCACATGGGCAGACACGCGCAGTGCAGCGCAGGCACGTCGCATCGCCCAGGACCTCGGTCGCGCGGAGCTGGCGCGACTCGGTTCGGCGCCGTTCCCCGGCTTCGCGGGCGTGACGCTCGCGTGGCTGGCCGAGCATGAGCCCGACGCGCTGGCTCGCGCCCGCTGGGCCCTGCAGCCCAAGGACTGGCTGCGCCTGCAGCTCACCGGCGAGGTGGCGACCGATCCCTCCGACGCGAGCGGCACGCTGCTCTACGACCTGATTGCGGGAGCCTGGAGCCCCGCGGCGCTGCAGGCCTGCGAAGTGCGAGCCGACCTGCTCGCGCCTGTCATCGCCTCCGATGCCCTCGCAGGCACGGTGCGTCTCGCCGACTCGCCGCTGCGTGGGCTCCCGGTCGCGACCGGGGGTGCCGACGCGGCCTGCGGCATCCACGGGCTTGGCCTCACTCCCGGCGCGGGTGCGCTGGCACTGGGCACCGGTGCGCAGTTGAGCAGTGTCATCGCGAGCCCCGATCCCGATGACACGCTGCGCACGCACACCTTCGCTGCTGTCGGCCCCATCGGAGCGGCGTACTACCGACTCGCCGCCGTGCAGAGCGGGGGCCTCGCACTCGAGCGCGCACTCATGTGGCTCGGTGCCAGCATCGATGACGCGCAGGCAGCGCTCGCGTCGGGACTGCGCGCCGACGATCCGATCTTCCTGCCCTTCGTCGCGGGCGAGCGCAGTCCCTATCTCGATCCCGATCTGCGTGCGTCCTGGCAGGGGCTCTCCCTCGCGACGACGCGCGAGGCGATGCTGCGTTCGGTGCTCGAAGGCATGGCATATGCCGTCGCCGCCGGGTACGACGCGATCGTCGACTCGGGGGCCTCGCCCGCAGCCCCGCTCACCACGCTCGGTGGCGGCAGTCGCGATGCGTCGTACGTCGCCCTGCTCGCCGACGCGCTCGGCATTGCCCTGCGCCCCTCATCGGTGGCCGACGCCACCGTGGTGGGCGCCACGCGACTGGCCATGACGGCCCTGGGCGATGCGATGCCACCCGTGGCCATCACGGCACGTGACATCGTGGATCCTGCGGGCGACACGCTCGTCGCCGAGCGACGAGATCGCTGGCGGGCCGCAGTGGACTCGGCGCGACAGGAGAGTGAGGGCGCATGAGGATCGTCATCGGCAGCGACCACGCCGGCTTCGAGCTCAAGGAGGCCCTGCGGCAGTGGCTGCACGACGCGGGCCATGAGGTCATCGACGTGGGCACCGACACGGATGCCTCCTGCGACTACCCCGTCTTCGGTGCGGCCGTCGCGCGCGAGGTGGCGGCCGGAGATGCCGACCGTGGTGTCGCGGTCTGCGGCAGCGGCTTGGGCATCTGCATGGCGGCCAACAAGATTCCCGGCGTACGCGCCGCTGTGCTGCGCACCGCGGAGGACGCGGAGATGAGCAGGCGCCATAACGACGCGAACGTTGCCTGCTTCGGCGGTCGCGTCACCGCCGTGGCAGAAGCCGAACGTGCGCTCGGCGTATTCCTGGCCACCGACTTCGAGGGCGGACGCCATGAACGCCGCGTCGATCTGCTCGCGGAGTTGGACGCCGAAGGCCGCTGAACTCCCGGACAGCTAGGGCAGGTCGATGAGCACCTTCGCCGGGGTCCGCGACTGCACGGCGTCATGGGCCGCCGCGATGTCGGCGAGCGGGAAGCGCACCACGGGCAGCGGCATGATGTCGCCCGCCTCGAGTGCGGCCGTCACTTCGGCGATGCCGGCGGCCAGGAGTGCGGGCGGGAAGCCGTAGACGAGGACGAAACGCAGGGTCGCATTGCGTGTCATGAGATTGCGCACGGGCAGCGCCGGGTCGGCTGCGTCTGCGGCGTAGGTGACGATGACGCCGCCGGGGACCATCACAGCCACGTCGAGGTCGAGGTTGCGGGTGAGGTCGACCTCGACGATTCGGTCGACACCCGCGCGGGCCGCTGACTTGATCGCATCGACCGCACCCTCAGCGGTGTAGTCGACCACGACGTGGGCACCGGCCTCGGCGGCGATCTCACCCTTGGCCGCACTGCTCACCGTGGCGATGACATGAGCGCCCCCGCGGCGAGCGAGCTGCACGGCCGCGTGTCCGACCGCTCCCGCGCCTCCGTGCACCAGCACGGTCTGGCCGTCGATCGGACCGTCGCCGAAGAGACAGCCGTAGGCGGTGAGGTAGGGAATGCCCAGTGCCGCCGCCTGATCGATGTCGATGCCGTCGGGGATGCGCACGGCTTGGCGCGCGGGGACGACGGTGAATTGCGCGGCCGTGCCGTACTGACGCTGGAACGCTGCGTGATAGACCCACACGCGCTCACCGATGCGGCCGATGTCGACGCCGGGTCCGACCGCTTCGATGACGCCTGCGCCGTCCTGCCCCGGCACCTGCAGCGCAAATTCCATGGGCGCAACATGCGCGCGTGACTTCCAGTCGGTGGGATTGACGGCGGCGACCTGCAGTCGGACGCGCACTTCGCCGACGCCGGGACCGGGGGTGGGAATCTCGCCAACCGCGAGGACGTCGGAGTTGCCCCGTTGCTCGTAATAGGCCGCCAGCATGACGCGAGCCTAGTGGTCCCTATCGGGCCTTGACCCGGACCTTCTCAGACTGCGTTGCCCCGTACTCATTGGCCACGATGGCCACACAGGTGTACGTCGTACCGCGGTGCAGGCCCGAGACGAGGGCGAGTCCCTCGGCGACGATGGGGGCAGATCGCGTGCGGTAGCCGCTGGCCGAGCAGCGCACCTCCTTGCGGATGATGGGCGAGCCGTTGCCGCGGATGTTGCTCACGACGAATCCGGCGTACCCACCGCGCTCCACCTCGGTCGCGATGATTCGCGGCTTGGCGGGCAGGCCCGCGGGGGTGACGGTGCGCTCCGCGCTCGCCGCCGACGGCGTGCCCGCGGCAATGGCAATCGCGGAGATGGCATAGGTGGTGCCCGGGGTGAGCTCGGCGATCGTGCATTGTGCTGTCGCGGGACGTGCGGGTGCCCCCACGGAGCAGGAGGTCACTCGCCCGCCAGGATCACGCGCAGACACGGAGTACTCGTCGGGCTGGAGTCCTCCGCTCGCGGGCGTGACCGTCACTGTGATGCTCGTCGATGTCGTGGTGACTCGGCTGATGCG
>CAYYZU010000068.1:0-9228 GCA_964476205.1 uncultured Actinomyces sp.
TCATCGAGCAGCCAGCGGTTGATGTCGAACTCATGAATGGCCATGTTCGTCATGGTCATGGCGGTGGCCAGGCCGTACGGCGCGAAGGCATTGCGGTGGACGTTGTGCACCAGGAGCGGCTCGCCGACGCTGGCGAGGGACTCCTTTAGGGCGACGTAGCCGGGATCGAAGCGGCGCATGAAGCCCAGGGAGATGAGGCGTCTGCCCAGGTCGACCTCGGCATCCACCACCGCCTGGGCGTCGGCCACGTGGGGTGCGAGCGGCTTCTCGCACAGCGTGGGCCGCTGGGCGTCCAGGCACAGAAGGGCCTGCTCGGCGTGCAGGTCGTCGGGCGAGGCGATGACCACCGCGTCGCTGGAGGCGACGAGCTGCTCGACCGTCGGCGCGACGTTCGCCCCGAGTTCATCCGCGAGGGCGGAGGCGCGCGCGGTGTCGGCGTCGTAGAGCCACGCGACTTCTGCTCCCGAAACCTCCCGGGCCAGCGAGCGGGCGTGCGAGGTGCCGATGTTGCCGGTGCCGATGATGCCGATGCGCAGGGTCTCCACGCGCGCATTCAAGCACGACCTACCATCGACACATGCGTCGCGCCGGATGGATGACGGGACTGCTGGTCGCCCTTGGGCTACTCGCAGCGAGCGGTCCCGTCCTTGCCACTCCGCTCGCACCGGCACCGCGTGATGCGCGCGTGCTCGTCCTCGGCACGGTGCTCCCCGATACCGGCTCGCTGTCGTCCTACGGTCCGGCGACACAGGCGGCGGTGCGACTTGCCGTTGAAGACGCCAACGCGTCCGGGGGCGTGCTCGGCGCCGACGTGACCTTGCGGCCGGGCGACTCCGGCGGGACCGGCGCGCGTACCTTCGCGCGCTCCCTCGCGAGCATGCCCGAGGCCCAGGCGATCGTCGGCCCGTTGTCCTCGACCCTGGTGCTCGACAACCTGGATGCCGTCACGGGTCGCACGCTGGTGTCGCCTGCGACGACGAGTGCGCGACTCACCGGCGTTCTCGCGCGCACCGTGCCTGCGGAGCCGCTCACGGGTGCCATGCTCGCGACGCTTGCGCGCCAGCGAGGCGCCGTCCGACTTGCCGTGGTGGGTCCGCGAGAGCAGCAGCCCCTCATCGATGCGGCACTCGATCGCGCGGCTGATCTCGGCCTGGAGTCGACGAGCGTGGTCTTCAGCAAGCGCCAGTCGGCAGCCAATATCGCGACCCGCATCGTGCGCACGAGCGCCGACGCGATGCTGCTGGCGTCAGGAGAGGAGACCACGGGCATCCTGCGCGAACTCCTGCCTCGCGGCATGCCCGCGCTCGTCCTGCTCACGCCTGCTGCTGCCGATGGTGTTGATGCGCGCGGTCTGCGCCGAGGCACGCTCGACGGCGCCCTCGCACTCGAGCTCGACCTGCGCGTGCCGCGCAGCCTGGCCGCGCGTATCAAGGCGCTCGCCCCGGGTGCGAAGACCACGGAGTACTCACCACAGGCCTACGACGCCGCGGCGATCGCGATCCTCGCCGCCGAAGCCTCCGGGCGCGCGCTGGGCGTCATCACTCCCGCGGGTGTGCGTGCCGCGCTGCCCGCGGTGACGTCGATAGGACAGGCATGCGACACCCTCGAGCGGTGCCTGAGGCTCGTGCGGCGCGGTGTCGACATCGACTACGTCGGGTACGCCGGTCCCTATGAGCTGGATGCCGCCGGGGATCCCGGTGCTGCGCGCTACCTCATGCGGGTCTTCGGGACCAACAATGAGCCGGGCTCGTCAGCGCGGCCAGTGCGTTACCCGTAGACGTCACCCGTAGGCGCACATGTACCCGTAGGTGCGCCACGCCCGCGAGCGCTACGGCAGCATGCCGGCCCGCTGCGCCATGCGATACATGTCTGTCTTCGTGGGCAGCGGCGTGCCCGCCTTGCGCGCTTTCGCGCGCACGCGCTTGATGTACTCCTCCGCGGTCGTGCGCGAGACGTTCATACGCCGGGCGACCGACTCCATCTTGAGGCCTGAGGCGTAGAGCACCATCGCGCGGCGCTCCTGCTCCGAGAGATGCAGCTGATCATCAGGCTGGTGGAGAAGTGCGGAGGCGACCTCGGGCGACATCACCTGCTCGCCCCGCAGCGCCGCCTGCAGGGCCTGGAGGACCTCCTCCGGGCGGGCTTGCTTGGACACGTAGCCCAGGACTCCGGCTGCAAGGCAGGCGCGGATCGTCGCGGGATCGCCCAGGGCGCTCACCACGATCACGGGAGTGCCGAGATCGGCAATGGCCGCAACATTGGCCACCGGCGAGCGTCCGTCATTGAGGTCGAGGTCCAGTACGACGAGGTCGGCACCGTGCTCCTCGATGGCGCGGGCCGCTTCGTCTACTGAGGCGCCGGCGTACACGATCTCGACGTCCTCTAAATGAGGGACAAGCAGGCTCACCATCGCGTCCCGCACGAGAGGATGGTCCTCGAGGACCACCAATCGATTGCGAGGCATGAGTGTCGCCCCTTACGCCGGAGTCGTGGCAGCAGCCTAGCCCTCCGCGTTCGGAAGTCGCCACACTTCGCACCGGCCTTTCGGTGTCGATCGCGTGGGGAAGCGTCGCCGTCGTCTCCATCGTTGCGATCGTCCTTCTTATCGGCACCGCCAGCACCGCCTCCGTTGCGTCCGTCGCCGTCGCGGGTGCGCTCGCCGTAGCCGGCCTCATAGGGCGCCGGTGGATCGGCGGTGCCTGGCTGTCGTTGGCCGCGATCGCTGTCGTTGTGGTGATGGGCGTGCTCTCCCCGGACACGCGCGTCGACACTCTCGTGATGGGCACCTACACCGTGGTCTTTCTCGCGGTGCTCATCACCTCCCGCCCCTGGGGCTTGGCATGGATCGGCTTCGGGGTGTTCGCGATGTCCATCGTCGTCACCCGGTCGGACGTGATCGTTGAGGTGGGCACCCTCGAAGTGAACGTCGGCACCGTGGCCGTGGTGCAGATGGTCGTGGCCGGCACCTGGCTGTGGTGGGCATGGCACGCTGCACTCGACCAGGCCGCCCTGCGCGATGCCCGTGGGGCCGAGCAGGAGCAGGTCATCACCGATTCGATCGCACTCCAGGAGCGCACTCGGGCGTGGCGCGAGGCCATCACGCGCACGCACGAGACGATCCTCAACGATCTGCGCTACGTGCTGCGCTCCCCTGGCATCGACCGCGATCGCCTACGCGAGCAGCTCCTCACAACTCGCGACCGCCGCGCACAGCCGCCCGATGGCGACGGGACCCACCTAGAACCCGAGGGTCAAGCCCGTCTCGAGAACCTGCTCCGAGGCGACTTCGCAGGTGAAGTTGACATCCACGTGCACGCCAGCGCGTCGGCTGTCGCCCGCGTGTCGGAAGTCGAGCCGATCCTCGTCGAGATCGTCCGCAACATCGCCCGCCACTCGGATGCACGCCGAATTGAAGTGACGGTCGACGATGCCGACGGGGTCGTCCGCGTCTCGGTCGACGATGACGGGTCCACGCCCGCAGCATCGGCCTCGACCCCCGGCATCGGGCGCTCCGTCGTCGTGGGGGAGACGCTCAGCGCGCAGGGAGCCCGCCTGGTCGAGGAGCCTCACCGGGCCGTCATCACACTCCCCCAGGAGGTCTCGTCCCTCACGAGCGCTGGTCGTACCCTCCCCCTCCTCTTCGGTGTCATTCTCGTGGCCAGCTCACTCGGGGGGTCCGTGCAGTTCCTGCTCCTGCTCGCAGGGGCATCCCTCACCTACGTTCCGGTTGCCCTTGCCGCCTGCGCCGTAACCGCACTCGGCGTCGTGACCGTGCTCAGCGGCCGCTCGGTCGGGCTGGCGGTTGTCGCACCCGCGGCACTCTTCGCTGCCGCAGTGCCCTGGGGACTGGCCGCGGCGCAGCCGGTGTGCGCCGAGCCGCCACTGGTACTCACCACGATCAACCTCTCTCTCAATGCCTTCTTCGGCATCCTCCTGTGGGCGCGCAGCCGCTGGGCATGGCTGCTCGTGGCCCCCGCGCTCGCTGGTGTTCTCGCTCTCGACCTGCTTCCGGGGGTGGGCTGTCCCTTGCAGGGCGCCGACGTCCTCCTGAGCTCCGCCATCCTCATCCCCGCCGCCCTCGCACTTTCCTGGTTCAGCGGACGCAGCGCCGCTCGGTGGGAGCGGGAGGATCGAATGCGTTGGGAGACCGAGATCGCGGAGATGGCCCGCACGGAGGCCGATCTCGACCTCGCGCGCGAGCTGGGCGACAGCATCGACAACGCGTGGACGCTCATGTGGGAGATCACCGACGGCGCGGAACTCGACGATGTGCGTCGTCGGCACCTCCGCACGGTGGAGTCGTCGATCCGCTCCTCCCTCCAGGCCGATCCGCGCACATCAGGCGGTGTAGTCCTCGCAGCCCGAGAGATCGTCGCTGCCGCGGCCGCGCAGGAGGTCCCCGTGCACGTCCGCGCCCTACGTGCTTCAGCTGATTCGCGGCCCTTGGACACCTCGCTTGTCGCCGCGCTCGTCCGCATGGTCGTCGTCGACCCCGATGCGGGAGCCAGCATCCATGTCTTCTCTGACGGCTACGACGACTACCTCACGGTCACCCTGCCCGCCGTAGCCGCTTCCCGTGCGGGCTTCGTGCCCGGTTGGACGGACCGGGTGGGGGACTGCTCGATCGAGGTGGAGTACGTCGGGGACGAGCAGGGCCCAGCGGCGGAGGTGACGGTCATCGTGTCGCGCACCTCCTCCGTCGCAGCCTCGGAACCCGCCGTGGTGGGATAGGCGCGTGCGCCTCTCCGCCGACGTCGTGGTCATCGGCAGCGGCATGGGCGGGGCGACGTTCGCCTATGGCCTTGCGCAGCGGGGCGTAGACGTCCTCGTCCTTGAGCGCGGTCATCGGCTGCCCAAGGAGCCGGAGAACACCTCACCCGAGGCGGTCTTCGTCGATCGGCGTTATAAGCCAGACGACACGTGGTATTCCGTCGACGGCACGCCCTTCGCACCAGGCGTGCATTACGTCGTCGGCGGCAACACCAAGGTCTACGGCTCTTCGCTGCCGCGGCTGCGCGAGCGCGACTTCGAGGAGACGGCGTACCCCAGTGGCGTCTCGCCGGCGTGGCCCTTCACCTATGCCGAACTCGAGCCCCACTATGTGCGTGCCGAGCACCTCTACAACGTGCACGGATCGCCCGGCCCCGGCGACGGCGTGGCCGTGGCTGAGTTCGAGCCGTGGCGCAGCGAGCCCTACCCCTACCCCGCGCTCGCTCACGAGCCCTACGTTGCAGAGACGTTGCGCCGGCTCTCCGATCAGGGCGTGCACCCGGCGACGACCGCCATGGGCGTCGACCTGCGCCCGGGTGGCCGCTGCATCCGCTGCGGCACCTGCGACGGCTTCCCGTGCCGATGGGATGCCAAGTCCGATGCGGAGATCTGCGCGCTCGAGCCGGCTGTCGCGACGGGCCGTGTGCGGGTGGTCGAGGGTGCGTATGTCGATCGGCTGGAGGCGGACTCGTCCGGGCGCATCGCGCGCGCGATCGGGCATGCCGACGGTGAACCGCTGGAGGTGACCGGTCGCGTCTTCGGGCTCGCTGCGGGGGCAGCCAACACTGCCGCTCTGCTGCTGCGCAGCGGCGTGGCCAATTCATCGGGCCTGGTCGGCACGCGCTACATGGTCCACAACAACTCCCACATCGCCGCCATCGACCCGCGCCGGACCAATGATGTCGTCTTTCAGAAGACCGCGTGCATCAACGACTTCTACGACGACATGGGTGACGGCTATCCCGGCGGCACGCTGCAGCTCATCGGCAAGGTGCAGGCGTCGATGATGAAGACACATGCCCGTCGTGCGCCACTGTCGGTGCTCAAACCCATGGCCGCACGCAGTATGGAGTGGCTCGTCATGACGGAGGACACTCCGGATCCCGCCAATCGGATCTCTCTGGACTCCCAGGGTCGCATCACCGTCTCCTGGACGCGCACCAACTACGACCGGCACGAGCTCCTGCTTGCAAAGGCCCGCGAGCTGCTCAAGGGCGCGGGCTATGTCGCTGTCTTCGAGCAGCGCTTCGATATCTCGATGAACTCGCACATGTGCGGCACCGCGGTGGCGGGAGACGACCCGCGTGCGAGCGTGGTGGATCGGAACTGCCGCAGCCACGACCACGACAACCTCTACGTCGTCGACTCGGCGTTCTTCCCCTCCTCGGGGGCACAGAACCCGGCCCTCACTATTGCGGCCAATGCCCTGCGCGTGGCCGACCTCGTGCCGGCCTAGTCCACCCCGCGCGGCTAGCATCGGGCCATGTCCTCGGGCCCCCTCTTCCTCATCGCTGTCATCAAGCCGGACATGGCGCAGGCCGAGGCGGTCGCCGAGCGCCTGCGCGTGATGCGCGATGCCACTCGCGAGGAGCCGGGCAACGTCTTCATGGAGTTGGTCGTGGGCGAGGAGCCGGAAACCTGGCTCATGCTCGAGAAATTCACCTCCCGCGAGGCCTGGGAGGAGCACATGACGCTTTCTCACGTCACCGAGGGCAATGCCTTCCTGGCCGACAAGCTCCGCGAACCCACCGAACTCCGCTTCTACGTCGAGAAGTAGTCGTTTACCGGACGACTCGGCGCTAGCGCGGCTTCGACAACTCCCCGATGGCCTCGACGATCGCGTCGGTGGCCTCCCAGTTGAGCATGTGCCCAGCGCGAGGTACCCACCACGCCTGAGCACCGGGGATGCCGGCCGCGAGGCGCTCGGACTGCCACGGCGGAGTCGTCTGGTCCCTACTCCCGCAGAGCACGACGGTGGGCACGGTGATCTCCCCGAGACGGTCGCCGCGATCCTCGGCGCCAAAGGCCTCGAGGATGGGAAGCAGAGGCTTGTGGTCGGCCGCGCGGAAGGTCTCGAGGAAGACCTGCACCATCGCGGGCGACACGTCATCACCGCACAGCCCCGCTCCGAAGATGGTGCCCACGGTGTCATTGGCCGCCAGGGCGGGAAGGATCCCGGAGGTGATGAGCGGAATCTGCGCCTTGTTCTGCGGAGCTCCACGCAGTACATCGCCTGGGAAGGTCGACATGAGGATCAGTCCGCGCAGTCTCTCCGCGACACCGGGGACGTCGAGTACGGCGGCAATCGCGAGGAACCCGCCCATGGAGTGTGCGAGCAAGACAGCGTCGCGCGCGTCGACCGCCTCAAGCACAGCTAGGTAGTCGCCCGCCATCGACATGGTGCTGATGCCATCGGACCCGATCGTGGACTCGCCGTGTCCTCGCTGGTCGAAGGCGACCACGCGGTAGCCGCGCGCCAGCAGCATGTCCCACAGGACGCTCCACTCGATGACGCTCATGTAGATGCCGTGCGCCAGGACGACCGTGGGCCCATCGCCGGCGACCACCGCCCGGATGCGCGTGCCGTCGGGCCGCTCCACGGTGAGCGTCTCGCCGCGGGGCTCGGCGCTCAGCATCTCGTAGGGATAGGGGTCGGACCCCTGACGGATCGCCGCGGCCCGACGCCGGGCGGCGAGGGCGGCGGCAGCGGCGGCTGCGGTGACCAGGGTTCCCGCTACGAGGGCACGTCTCATGGGGTTGGATGCTGCCATGCTTCGCGCCACCGAGTGTCGGGTTGAGGATCTCGCTGCCGTGGTTTCCGAGCAGACGCGCCTGAGCGACTACCCCCTGGCGGATCGCGTCGAGGCCAATGTCCTTGTGTACGCCGCGGAAGCTCTGCGCGTAGCCGACCGAGACGCGGCGCTCGACGAGCTGGCCCGCGCTCTCGGCGAGGGCCCAGGAGTCGTGATCATCGAGGGCGCCATGGATCCTTCGACGGTCGACCGTGCCACGGAGGTCTTCTTCGGCGTCATCGACGAACAGAATGCCGCGGGGCGATCGGTCGGCGATCACTTCGCCAAGCCCGGCGCCAACGACCGCATCTGGAATTCGCTCGAGAAGCTCGCCGTCGCCGACCCGGGCGTCTTCGTCGACTACCACGGCAACGACATCATCGATCTGGTGTCGACCGCGTGGCTCGGTCCGGCGTACCAGATGACCGCGCAGGTCAACGTGGTCAATCCCGGCGGTGCAGCGCAGGTGCCGCATCGCGACTATCACCTCGGATTCATGTCGGCGGCGCAGATCGAGCGCTACCCGGACCATGTGCACGGTCTCTCGCCCGCGCTGACCCTGCAGGGGGCGATTGCTCATGGCGATACCCCGATCGAGACCGGGCCGACGATGCTGCTGCCGCACTCGCAGAAGTATCCGGCGGGCTATCTCATCGCCGGACGCGAGGACTTCGCGGAGTTCACCACCGCGCACTGCGTGCAGGTGCCGTTCGCGAAGGGCGATGCGATCTTCTTCAATCCGGCGCTCATCCATGGGGCGGGCACCAACCGCACGCCCGATGTACGCCGCATGGTCAACCTCATGCAGGTGAGCAGCGCCTTCGGTCGCGCGATGGAGACCGTCGACCGCGAGCGCATCGTGTTGGCGATCTATCCCGAACTCCTCTCGCGTGGCGATGACCCGCGCGCGGAGATCGCGCTGCGCTCGGCGGCGGAGGGCTATCCCTTTCCCACCAACCTCGATCGCGACCCGCCTGTCGGTGGCTTGGCTCCGCCGAGCCAGGCGGATGTCGTGCGCGCGGCGCTGGGGGAGCGGCGTACGGTCGAGGAGCTTCGGGGGGCACTCAAGGAGCACGCCACCCGACGGGAGACAACGTGACCACGCACCCATCCGCTCCTGACGTCCTGCGCATCGGGGTCATCGGCACGGGCCGCATCGGCCGCATGCACGCGGACTACATCGCCCGCCACACGCCGCGCGCCACCCTCTCGGCAGTGAGCGACGTCAATCCTTCCTCGGCCGCCGAGGTGGGTGCGATGTACGGCGTTCCCGCGGTGAGCGCCGACGAGGTGATTGCGTTGTCGGATGCGGTGGCGATCTGCACCTCCACCGACACTCACGTCGACTACATCGTCGCCGCGGCTGAGGCGGGTAGAGCCATCTTCTGCGAGAAGCCGGTGAGCCTTGACCTCGCAGAGGTCGATCGCGCAGCGGAGGTGCTCGAGCGCACGGGCGTGCCCTTCATGGTGGGCTTCAACCGACGATTCGACCCCGGACACCGGGCGGTGCGTGATGCGGTCGTGAGCGGACGCATCGGCGATGTGCGGATGGCGCGCGTGACGAGCCGCGATCCCTCCCCGCCCCCGGTGGAATACGTCAAGGTCAGCGGCGGGATCTGGGTCGACATGATGATCCACGACTTCGACATGGCCGCGTTCGTCGTCG
>CAYYZU010000069.1:0-9166 GCA_964476205.1 uncultured Actinomyces sp.
CCCATGGGCATCGTCTCGCCGCTCACCGCGATCGGAGGAGCTGCGATCCCCGTGATCGTCGGCGTGGTCCGTGGTGAACCGCTCACCCTGCTCTTCGTGCTGGGCGCCATCCTCGCGCTCATCGCGGTCGTTCTGGTGAGCCGAGAGTCCCGGCCGCATGCGCGCATCACTCCCCGCGCACTGCTCCTCTCCGCCGGAGCCGGCATCGCGATCGGCTTCTTCCTCACGGCGCTCGGCATCGCGCCCGAAGGGTCTGGTGTCTGGGCCGCGACCCTGAGCAGATGGTGGTCAACGCTCGGCATGATCGTCGTCACCATCATCCTGCTGTCGCGTGGTGGGCTCGCGAAGTGGCGCCCCTACCCATGGGTCTTCGCTATCGGGGCCGGCGCTCTCGATGCGCTCGCCAACGGCTTCTTTCAGCTCGCCGCGCAGGGGGGTGAGCTGGCCGTCGTAGCCGTGATCGGCTCGCTTTATCCGGCGACGACCCTGCTCATCGCACACTTCCTGCTGAAGGAGCGGATGACTCGCGTGCAATGGACGGGCGTGGTCGTCGCTCTCGGGGCCGTCGTCGCGCTCACGGTCTAGTGGCAGCCAGCGCTGAAGCGCTTGCCTCGATGATGGCCTCGACGTCGGCATCGTCGATCCCTCGATGCGTGACGGCGCGGATCTGGCCGTGCGGGTAGGCCACCATGCCGACCCCGCGCTCGCGCAGGGCCGCGAGGTACGCCGTGCGACGAGTCCGGCCGCCTTCGACAGCAAAGAGCACGAAGTTGGTCGTCACGCGCTCGGGATCCAATAGGTCGCCCTCTGGCTGCGCAAGGTGACCGGGCGAGACGACGCCTTGCTGCGCACTCAAGGCCTCGGCCAGCACACGCGCACGCCGATGATCCTCCGCGAGGCGCGCCACCGTGCCGTCTGCGCCGTCCTGGAGCGCGACGAGGCCTGCCGCGGCGAGCACCCCTGCCTGGCGCAGCCCGCCGCCGAGGAGTTTGCGCGCGCGCTTGGCCCGCCAGATGAAGTCGGTCGAGCCCACGACCACGCTGCCGACAGGAGCGGAGAGACCCTTGCTCAGGCAGAACGTCGCGGAGTCGGCGTCGCGTACGAGATCGGCCACGGGCACTCCGAGTGCCACCGCTGCGTTGAAGAGTCGCGCGCCATCGATGTGGATCGGTAGTCCGGACGGGAGCGCCACGCGTAGACGAGCGACGTACGCGGGCGTGATCGGCCGGCTCATGGTGTGCGCATGGCAGTTCTCCACGACGACGAGGCTCGTGATGGGGCAGTGCGGATCGCCCGCGTCCTGGATTGCATCGACCACCGCATCGATCGGCATCTCACCGTCGGGAGTCTCCGCGATGGGGCGCATGCCCGCGCCGGCAACGACGGCGTAGTTGGCGGCTTCGTCGTTGAAGACATGGGCTTCGGCCGGCGCGATGATCTCGCCGCCTCGCGGCACGTGTGCCATCAGGCTCACGAGATTGCCCATGGTGCCCGAGGGCACGAAGAGTGCCGCCTCCTTGCCGAGCAACTCTGCCGCCCGCGCCTCGAGAGCGAGGATCGTCGGATCATCGCCGAAGACGTCATCTCCGACCGGGGCCTCGGCCATCGCGACGCGCATCGCCGCTGTCGGATGCGTGACGGTGTCGGAGCGTACGTCGATGGCGGGCGCCTGGGGACCCTGCGGTGCGGCGTACGACATGGGCCGACCCTAGTCGCAGATGGTGCCCGGCTCGGGCAGCGCGCCCTCAAGCAGGAAGGCATCGACAGCCTCGTCGGTGCAGGTGGAGCCCTCGCGATAGCCGGTGTGGCCGTCTCCCTCGCGCACGAGCAGCACGGCGTCGCCGAGTTGGGAGACCAACAACTCTGCCCACACGAAGGGTGTTGCCGGATCATGAGTGGTCGCTACGACGAGCACGGGGGGCACCAGGCCGGTGGTCGGGGGCGTGGCTGTTGCCGGCGTCGATGCGCACGGCAGGTTGCCCCACGCGAGATACTCGCCAAGGAAGGGAGCGGCCTCCGATAACCGCGCCACGGACGCGTCGATGTCCGCGGGAGCGGCGCGATCGCGGCAGGACACGGCATAGAAGGCATCGAAGGAGTTGTCCCGGTAGGTGCCATCAGATGCGCGGCCCACGCGCTCGTCGAGCATGCGCTGCAGGGGCGTGCCGTCACCGGAAGCGAGTGACGCGAGCGCATCCCTCAGAAGTGGACGATCCCCGACGCGATAGAGCGACATGAGGATCGCATAGGTCGCCGCCGCCTCCGTGAGCGGACGATCCGGGTCGCTCGTCGGTGCCGGCGAGGCGTCCAGCTCGTCGAGGATCGCACGCAGCCGCTCCAGCCCCAGGGTGGCATCCGGGTTGTCACCCAGGGGGCAGTCGCCTTCGGCCGCGCAGTACTCCACGAAGCGCCGCAGGGAGTCCTCGAATCCCTGCGCCTGGCCGAGCGTGAGTTCCTCGGCATCGAGGTCAGCCGGCAGGGGCCCATCGAGCACGAACCTACCCACGCGCTCGGGGAAGAGCGCGGCGTACGTCGCACCGAGATGGGTGCCGTAGGAGACGCCGAGATAATCCAAGCGCTCCTGACCGAGTGCGGTGCGCAGCACGTCGAGATCGCGCGCCGCATCGGCCGTGGACATGTGATCGAGCAGTCCCTCGACCGGTGCCGTGCATTCCAGGAGCGCGCTCGCGCGCTCGAGTGCGGTGACCTCGGATGGCTCATCGGGGGTGCCATCGATTTCGATCAGCGCATCGAACTCCGCGTCATCGGCGCAGTCGACCGGCGCCGATTCCCCGACTCCTCGCGGATCGAAGCCGACGACATCGAAGGACTCGCGCACCGCGTCAGTGACGATCGCGCTCGTGGCCCGGGCGTACTCGACTCCACTCGAGCCGGGTCCCCCCGGATTGACGACCAGGGACCCGCGCGAATCCCCTGTCGCGGGGCTGCGCAGTACGGCGATCTCCAGGGTCGGACCCGCTGGGTCGGCGTAATCCACGGGCACCTCAAGCGAGGCGCACTCGAATCCATCACAGTCAGTCCACCCGAGCTGCTGGTCATAGAAGCGGGCGAGATCGGGCGTCGGGGGCGAGGGAGTGGGCGGCGGCGTCGAAGGCGCTGCCGCGGGTGCGGAGCATGCGGCCAGCGCGCCCATGACGAGCGCTCCCCCCACCACGCGCATGCGGAATCCCACCCCGGGAGGCTACGTGCGCGGAGGGCGCGGATGCCATGCGGGGCCGTCGCGGCGTAACGTGGATCCATGGCCAGCGACCGCGACCAATTCGCCCGAGTCGTGCAGGCCGGCATCTCTCGAGGCATGGACGTGGTCGATGCCTGGCGTCAGGCGCGCGCGCAGCGCCCCAGCGCCCAGGCCCGCGCATTGCAGGCGGAACAGCAGCGGCTCCTTGCCGAGCAGCAGCGTGCGCTGAGGCGACATCAACGACGGCAGCGGATGCTCGACAACGAGGTCACCGGCGGAGTGGCCGTCGCAGGCATCGCGGGCACGCTCGGCGTGCTCGATATCGTCATCGAGAGCACGGCCGCCACGTCAGGCGTCTACGGCCCCGCGTGGGTGTGGGTAGCGCTCGCCGCTGGCGGAGGCATCACCGCGGCGGTGGCACGTCGGAAGCGCGCACAACTGCCGCCGGCACCGCGCGTCGATGCATTGCCGCTCACGCCTGCGACCGTCCCGCCCGATGCCATCGGCGCCGAGCAGGCGCAGCGACTCACGTCGCTTCGCCTCCAACTCGTGCAGGTGATCCCCGCCATCAATCGCCTGCACCCCGAGGCCGCGGAGGACGTGCGCCGGGCGGATCTCGAGGCGGCGCCGCAATTGCACGCGCTCGTCGATCGGCTCGTCGTCCTGCACGGGATTCGGATGGAAATGGCCGGCACCCAGGCGGAAGCCGCCGCCACGTCCGCCGCCGTGGAGGTGCGCGAGCGCCTGGCGACCGGATGCGCGACGTACGAGCGACTCATCGCCGCATCTGCCACCATGCTCGCCGCACCTGACATCGCGCGCGGCACCGATGAGGTGCTCGCGCCCGCCCTCGAGGGCCTCGCGGCCTACACGCACGGTCTCAAGCGCGCTGCTAACTCCTAGCGGACCCGGACGAGCGGGTCCTTCACCTCGACCAGCATCGACTCCAGCACCAGCGGCAGCGCGCCGTTGGCCTGCACTGCCAGTCGACCGCGCTCGATGGCATCGAGCCGGCGTCCCGTGTCAGTGGCCGAGCTCGATGCTGCCTCCTGGCTGAGCTGGGTGCGCATCTCGTCGTTGACGAGGGGAACTCCCGCATCAAGTTGGAGGACGAGGACGTCGCGGTAGTAGGTGATGAGGTCCACGAGCGCGCGGTCAAGCTGGTCGCGCACCGCCCTCTTGCGGCGACTGGCCTGCATCTTGCGCAGGTCCTTGAGCGCGCGATCGGCGAGCTTGTCGAGTCGCGCCTTCGTGACGCCCTCTGCGCCGAAGCCATAGGCGCGCATGAGGGACTCCTCCTCGGCCGCATCGAGTGGGTCGGTGATGCTCGCGGCGTCCTCGGTCGCCATGGCGAGCAACTCCTCCGCGGCGACGAAGCAGGAACTCAGATCACGCATGCCGCCCGGGATGCGCAGCACGTCCTGACGGCGGCGACGCGCCTCCTCGTCCGTCGCCAGCGCGCGCGCCCGCCCGATATGACCTTGCGACGCACGGGCCGCGAAGGCTGCCATGGCCGGATCGACGGCGTAACGATCGCGCAGCGCCTCGGCGACCTCGGACGTCGATGGCGTGCGCAGGTGCACTGAGCGGGTGCGCGAGCGAATCGTCGCCAGCACGTCCTCCGGACTCGGGGCGCACAGCAGCCAGACCAGATGGGGCGGTGGCTCCTCGAGGACCTTGAGCAGCACATTGACGGCCTGCTCCGTCAGTCGATCCGCATCCTCGATCACGACGATGTGCCAGGGCGCATCCGCGGGCACGACCGCCGCACTGGCAACGAGTTCGCGAGCATCCTCGACGCCGTAACTCAGAGTCTCGGAGCGGACTAGGTCGACATCCGGATGGGATCCGGCAACGGCAGTCGTGCAGATCGAGCACGTGCCGCAGCCATGGTCGGGGCACTGGAGCGCGGCGGCGAAGGCGACGGCGGCGGTCGAGCGGCCGGAGCCCGGGGGGCCGGTGATGAGCCAGGCATGAGTCATCGCGGAGTGGTCACTGGCTGCACGCGCGAACTCCTCGACGACGGCGTCCTGGCCGATGAGGGAGTCCCACACAGAGGGCATCAGGCATCGCCCACGAGTGCGCTCACGGCCACCGCGATCTCGACGGCCAGGTCCTCCGCCGGTCGCGAGCCGTCGAGCACGAGATAGCGGTCGGGAACTGCCGCCGCGATGTCGAGGAATCCCTGGCGCACCCGCGCATGCCACTCCAGCGGCTCGGACTCCAGGCGGTCAGGGCCTACGACGCGCGCGAGCCCCAGCGCCGGATCGACGTCGAGCACGATGGTGAGGTCGGGCACGAGACCCCCCGTGGCCCACAGGCTGAGCTCGGCGACGCGCTCGGCACCGAGCCCGCGCGCCACTCCCTGGTACGCGACCGATGAGTCGAGGTAGCGATCCGAGATCACGATCTCGCCGCGCTCCAGCGCCGGGCGGATCACGCGAGCGGCATGGTCACCGCGGGCGGCCGCAAAGAGCAGCGCCTCGGCGCGATCGTCCAGGCCGGCGTTCGCGGGGTCGAGCAGGACTGCCCGGATGGCCTCGGCAGCCGGGGTGCCTCCGGGCTCGCGCGTGCAGAGCACCTCATGGCCGCGGGCTCGGAGATAGTCGGCGAGGGCGGCAGACTGGGTCGACTTGCCCGCGCCCTCTCCGCCCTCGAAGACGACGAAGCGCGCAGCGGTCACGCGTCTGAGCCTACGCGAGCCTGCGGGTGCTGACAGATGCCTACGCGTCGGCGGGCTGCGGCTGGGCCATGAGCGCTGCCGTGGTCAGGTTGGGCTTGCCCGGGACCGCCTTCTTCGCCGCCTTTTTGGCCGGGGCCTTCTTCGCCGCCTTCTTGGCCGGGGCCTTCTTGGCGGGTGCCTTCTTGGCCGGGGCCTTCTTCGCCGGCGCCTTCTTCGCCGCCTTCTTCGCGGGGGCCTTCTTCTTGGCCGGGGCCTTCTTGGCCGGGGCCTTCTTCGCCGCGGCCTTCTTCGCCGCCGCCTTCTTCGCCGCCTTCTTCGCGGTCCGCTTCACCGGACCCCGTGCGCGACGATCGGCAAGCAGTTCGAAAGCACGGCCCGGGTCGATGGTCTCGGGATCATCGTCGCGGCGCAGTGACGCATTGGTCTCGCCATCGGTGACGTAGGGCCCGAAGCGGCCCTCCTTGAGCACGACGGGCTTGCCCGAGACGGGATCGTCGCCGAGCTCCTTGAGCGGGGGAGCCGACGCAGCGCCGCGCCGCTGCTTGGGCTGCGCATAGAGCGCCAGCGCCTCCTCGAGCGTGCAGGTGAAGATGGATTCCTCGGTGGGCAAGGAGCGAGAGTCCTTGGCCTTGAGCAGGTACGGGCCGTAGCGACCGTTCTGCGCGGTGATCTCCACGCCATCGGCCGGGTCGACACCCACCACGCGAGGGAGCGAAATGAGGCGCAGGGCATCCTCGAGCGTCACGGTGTCGAGTGACATCGACTTGAGCAGCGATCCCGTGCGCGGCTTCGCCGACTTGGGGGCGTCCTCGGGGAGCACCTCGGTCACGTAGGGGCCGTAGCGGCCGGACTTGGCCACGATCGCCAGCCCCGTCTCGGGATCCTCGCCGAGCTCACGCTCACCCGAGGGCTGCGCAAGGAGCTCCTCGGCCTTCTCCGCCGTCAACTCATCCGGCGCCAGCTCTTCGGGAATCGAAGCGCGCTCCTCGCCGCGTTCCACGAACGCGCCATAGCGACCAACCCGCACAACGGCATCGGTGCCTTCGATGGGGAAGGTCGAGAGCATGCGCGCATCGATGGCGCCCAGGTCGGTGGTGAGGTCGAGAACTCCGCGGAAGGGCCCGGTGTCAGTGTCTCCACCGCGCCAGAAGGTCTCGAGTTGGGCATCGCGACCTGCTTCGCCGTTGGCGATCGCGTCGAGGTACTCCTCCATGCGCGCCGTGAAGCGATAGTCGACGAGCTCGCTGAAGTGCTCCTCCAGAAGTCGGATGACCGCGAAGGCGAGGAAGGACGGCACGAGTGCCGATCCCTTCTTCCAGACATAGCCGCGGTCGACGATCGTGCCCATGATCGCGGCGTACGTCGAGGGACGCCCGATGCCCAATTCCTCGAGCTTGGCGGTGAGGGATGCCTCGGTGAACCGCGCCGGCGGATTGGTGGAGTGCCCATCGGCCTCCATGTCGGTGGCCGCCACGGTCTGGCCCTCGCGCAGGACCGGCAACACGCGCTCGGACTCGTCGTCGGAGTCCTCCTCGCGGGTGTCCTCATAGGCGGCCTTGAAGCCCGCGAAGAGGGTGACGGTGCCGGACGCCGTGAACTCCACGTCGCGACCGTCGGTGGCCACCGCCCCGAGCGTGACGGTCGTCGTGGCCACGCGTGCATCGGCCATCTGCGACGCGAGCGTGCGCTTCCAGATGAGGTCGTAGAGGGCGAACTCGTCGGCGCTCAGCTCGCGCTGCACCTCGCCGGGTGTGCGGAAGCTGTCGCCCGCCGGGCGGATCGCCTCATGCGCCTCCTGCGCGTTCTTGACCTTGCGGTCATAGCGACGAGGTGCATCGGAGACATGGTCGTGGCCGTAGAGCTCGGCCGCCTGCGAGCGCGCCGCCGCCACCGCGGTCTCGGACAAGGTCGTGGAGTCGGTGCGCATGTAGGTGATGTAGCCGCGCTCGTAGAGACCCTGGGCGACGCGCATCGTGCGCTGGGCATTCCAGCGGAAACGCCGCGACGCCTCCTGCTGAAGGGTCGACGTCATGAACGGAGCCTTCGGGCTGCGCTTGCCTGGCTTCTCCACCACCGAGCGGACGGTGTAGTCAACGCCCTCGAGGGCGGTAGCGAGGGTACGTGCACCTGCCTCGTCGAGGATCACGCAGTCGCGGCCGGTGAGCCGACCCTGCTCGTTGAAGTCGCGACCCGTCGCGAGGCGCTGCCCCTCGACCAGGTTGAGGCGAGCGGCGAAGGATCCCGGATCGAAGGTTGCTGTGAGATCCCAGTACGACGCGGAAACGAAGGCGATGCGCTCACGCTCGCGATCGACAACGAGACGCACGGCGACGGACTGCACGCGTCCCGCCGAGCGCGCATCGCGACCGATCTTCTTCCACAGCACTTCCGAGACGGGGTAGCCGTACAGGCGGTCGACGATGCGGCGCGTCTCCTGGGCGTCGACCAGTTGCATGTCGAGCTCGCGTGTCTGCTCGAGCGCATCCGCGATGGCGTGCTCGGTGATCTCGTGGAAGACCATGCGGCGGACGGGCACCTTGGGCTTGAGCACTTCCAGGAGATGCCAGGCGATCGCCTCGCCCTCGCGGTCCTCGTCCGTGGCGAGCAGAAGTTCGCTCGCGCCCTTCAATTCCTGCTTGAGCTCCGCGATGGTCGACTTCTTATTGGCGTGGACGACGTAGAACGGCGTGAAGCCCTCGTCGGTGTTGACGGCGTACTTCGACCACGGCTCCTTGCGCAGGCCCTCGGGGAGCTCTGAGGCCTTGCTGGCCAGATCGCGCACGTGGCCGACGGAGGCCTTCACACGGAAATCGCGGCCTCCTCGGCCGTTGAGGTAGCCCTCGATCGTCTTGGCCTTCGCCGGCGACTCGACGATGACGAGCACACGCTCCGCAGCCACATCCGCTCCTGTCTTCCCCCGCCGTGGGACGCGCGGGACCGTTGGGGAGTCTGCGCAGCCCGGGGGTGCCGCTGTCAAATACGCGCCCGCCGCCCCCGGGCCCACCCCCTACGGGGGTGAGCACCGGGACGGGCGTTCCGCTATGCGGGAAGGGCAGGTGGTTACGCCGCGGGGGCGTTGACCTGCTCCTCGCCGACCGCGATCGGACGGCGCTTGGAGAAGATCACGGCCCCCACGATGATGAGCGTCGCGCCGATGGCGATCGCCCAGCGCAGCGTGGTGTTGGCGCCCTCGCCGATGCTCAGGGCAACGACAGCCGGCGCGATGAGCAGCGCGACGAGGTTCATCACCTTGATGAGCGGGTTGATGGCCGGGCCCGCGGTGT
>CAYYZU010000070.1:0-9137 GCA_964476205.1 uncultured Actinomyces sp.
GCAAGGACCGCAAGGGCGACTTCCGCCGGCTGTGGATCCAGCGCATCAACGCTGCTGTCCGTGCACGCGGCATGACCTACAACCGCTTCATCCAGGGCCTCAAGGCCGCGGATGTCCAGGTGGACAGGCGCATGCTCGCGGAGATCGCGGTGAGCGACCCCCAGGCTTTCGACGCGCTGGTGGAGCTTGCCCGGGCGTCTCTGCCCGCCTCTGCTGCGTGATCGCGCCAGCACTGCTGAGCCGCAATGCCGCCTGAGCTGACGTCGACGCGTTCCGCGCGCGTCACTGAGATCAGGCACCTGCACGACCGAAGGCACCGCGCCGAGCGCGGTGCCTTCGTCGTGGAGGGACCCCAGGCAGTCCGGGAGGCGCTTGGCTCGGGGATTCAGGAGCTTTTCGTCTCCGAGGCAGCCCTGGGCCGTCATGCCGACATCGTCGAACTGGCTCGTGAGCGGGGAGCTCGTGTCGTCGTGGCCACCGACGACGTCATTGCCGCGATGTCCGAGACACGACAGCCTCAGGGCCTTCTCGCCGTATGCCCGCTCATTGATCGAGACCTTGCCGCGGTCTTCGCTGCAGCGACCCGCAGCGCTGATCGGAGCCCGCTACTCGTGGTGCTCGATCGAGTCGGCGATCCCGGCAATGCCGGCACGATCATCCGCTCCGCAGATGCCATGGGCGCGGCAGGAGTCATCCTCACGACGGGTTCGGTGGACCCGCACAACGGCAAGTGCGTCCGCTCCACTGCCGGTTCGCTCTTCCACCTGCCGATCGCCACCGGAGTCCAGCCCGGCGACATCGTCGCGGCGTGTCGTGCGGCCGGCATGGGGATCGTCCTGGCCGATGCCCATGCTCGCGATGGCCTCGGCGATCGCCAGGACCTGCTGCGCGGACCGGTCGCGTGGGTGTTCGGCAGTGAGGCTCACGGTGTCGATCCCGCGTGGAAGCAGGAGGCCACCGGGGTCCTGCGCATCCCCATGCCCGGCCAGGCGGAGAGTCTCAACCTCGCTGCGGCTGCCGCGATCTGCCTGTATGCCACGGACCAAGCGCGAGCCACGGGAGGGGACCAAGGTCCCGGCGGCTCGGGTCCTTCCAGGCCCTAGTCCGGGACCTCGCGCACGCGACACTGGGGACGTCGTGTGACGAGAGGAGATCCCCATGTCCCATCGCCGGATGTCCCACTACCGGATGCCCATTCTGGAGGAGAGGGGCTTCGTCGTGCTCTCACGCGACGGTGTGGCCATCGAGCCCGACGAGTGGAGGGGTCTCGAGTACGTCGACTGGAAGTCGTCGGGCGACACCCGCTTCGCGCCGTTGGCTTCCGCCTACGGCGAGATCGAATGCAATGCGTTCTGGCACTTCGATCCGCCCAAGCCCGACAAGGATGGCATCTGGATCCACTCGCAGGTCGATGTCGCGCCGACGATTGCCGCTGCGGCGAAGGAGCCTGGTGCCAATGTCGGACGCGTGCGCATCATCGAGCTTCAGCCCAACTCCTACGCGGATGCGCTCTACAACAGTCACCTCGATGACAACAATCGTCTCAATGAAGACGGAGGGTGGGTCGTGAGGTCCTTCCGCAATCTCACTGACGACGGCGAGTCCTACATGGTGCTGCGCGAGGATGTGAAGGATCCCTCTACTGAGACTCGCATTGCGCTCCCGGCCGGTGCCCGCGTCATCGTCGACTCGGAGCGGATGTGGCACTCGGTGTGGCATACCGGGGACGAGCCGCGCTATTGCCTCATCACCTCCTACGAGTCGGGACCAGAACTCGAGAAGTGGATCTTCGCGAACGACCCGACCGATGATGTGCATGTCCCTGAACTCGATGCTGCCTTCGCTGCCGAGCAGGAGGCGCAGGCGCAGGCCCGGCGCGACGCTCGCACGGCCCACTACGGATACGACCCGACGACGGTGATGTCCGAGGCCTGATCCCTGGCCGGGTCCCCGTTGCGGGGGAGTGACGCACGTGACATCCGCGTGCCCTGACCGCGATCCCGCTCGCCCTGGGGGAGAATGGGGAGGCTCCGGACTGGAGTCGCCCGGGCCGGAACCGTTCGTACCGGGATCGCGTGGAGAGGTGTCGCATGAGCTACGTCAAGCTTCCCGAGCTCGAAGAGACCGGTTACGTCGTCCTGGACTCCTATGACCAGTCCCAGGATCCCCAGGAGTGGCTCGACATCGAGTTCGTCGACTGGAAGTCCTCGGGGGACACTCGCTTCGCGCCGCTGGCGTCGGCCTACGGCGACCTGGAGTGCAACGGCTTCTGGCACCACAATCCGCCCAAGACCGACAAGGACGGGGTCTGGGTCGATGCCAACATCGCGCGCGCCCCGCGCCTGAAGGCTCGCGCGGAGGAGCCGGGCGCCAACATCGGCCGTTGCCGCGTGATCGAACTCAAGCCGAATGAGTACGCGGACTGCATCTGGAACCTCCATCAGGATGACAACAACCGGCTCAATCCCGAAGGCACCGGTTGGATCGTCCGCGGCTTCTTCAATCTCACCGACAATCCCGACTCCTACATGATCTTGCGCGAGGACAAGGACGATCCGTCGACCGAGACGCGGATCCCCCTCCCGGCCGGAGCTCAGGTGATCATCGATACCCAGCGCCTGTGGCACGCCGTGTGGCACACCGGTGACGAGCCGCGTTACTGCCTCATCACCTCGTGGGAATCCGGCCCCGAACTCGGCGAGTACATCCGCGCGCGCAACCCCCGCTCCCGGGTGGACAACGCCCCCCTCGACCCCGCGGTGATCGCGGCCGCTCAGGACCTCGTGGCGCGCCGCCGGGCCGAGAAGGAAGCCGCTTCGGGTGCCATGGTCGATGTCATGAGCGAGGCCTGAGGCGGTTTCGCCAACCTCTCCCTCCGCGGGTAGCGTGGAGGGCACAACGACCCGCGGGCATCGCGGGTGACCCGGGAAGGTGATCGTGACGTCCGCTGCCCCCGCGACGGTGTCCGACGATGATGTGCTCGACGCCCTCGAGGCTGAGGCCATCCACGTCTACCGAGAGGTGGCGGGTGCCTTCCGGCGTCCGGTGCTCCTCTACTCGATCGGCAAGGACTCCTCGGTCCTGCTGCATCTCGCCCGCAAGGCCTTCGCCCCCGCTCCGATCCCCTTCAAGGTCATGCACATCGACACCACCTGGAAGTTCCGGGAGATGATCGAGTTCCGGGAGCGCATGCGCGAGGAGCTTCAGCTCGACCTCAAGGTGCAGACCAACCTTGAGGCCGTCGCCCAGGGCGTGACCCCCTTCACTCACGGGGCCCACGAGTACACCCGCATCATGAAGACCGTCGCGCTCCGTGAGGGTCTCGATGAGCTTCAGGCCGACTGCGCCATCGGAGGCGCGCGCCGCGACGAGGAGAAGTCGCGGGCTAAGGAGCGGATCTTCTCCCTGCGCGAGCCGGGCCATCGCTGGGATCCGCGCAAGCAGCGCCCGGAGTTCTGGCGCACGGCCAACACGATGCTGGCTGAAGGCCAGACGATGCGCGCCTTCCCCATCAGCAACTGGACCGAGTTCGACATCTGGCGCTACATCCGGCGCGAGAACATCCCGATTCCGGATCTCTATTACGCGCGTCCGCGCCCCGTCGTCGAGCGCGAGGGCACCTGGATCATGGTGGACGATGAGCGCCTGCCCCTGCGCGAGGGCGAGGAGCCGCAGATGCGCAGCGTGCGATTCCGCACCCTCGGCTGCTACCCGTTGTCCGGTGCGGTGGAATCCACCGCGGCCGATCTCGACACCCTCATCGCGGAAATGCTCGAGAGCAACGTCTCCGAGCGCGCTGGCCGGCTCATCGACGGCGAAGGCAGCGGGTCGATGGAGGCAAAGAAGGCGGAGGGGTACTTCTGATGACCGAGCTCCTTGAGCGCTCGTCGGGGATCGACATCACCCCCGTGGTCCGGCTTGTCACCTGCGGCTCGGTGGACGACGGCAAGTCGACTCTCATTGGTCGTCTGCTCGCCGAGACCGGCTCCATTCCCGAGGATCAGCTCGAGTACGCACGGCAGACCCGGCGCGGCGGTTCGACGATTCCGGTGGGCGAGGTCGACTTCTCCCTTCTCACCGACGGGCTCGAGGCGGAGCGTGAGCAGGGCATCACCATCGATGTCGCCTACCGCCACATGTATCTCCCGAGCGGCCGGCGCGTGATCATCGCCGATGCGCCCGGTCACGAGCAGTACACCCGCAACATGGCCGTGGCGGCCTCGAATGCCGACGTCGCGGTCCTGCTGGTCGATGCAGCGCGCGGCGTGCGCCCGCAGACCTTCCGGCACCTCACGGTGTGCGCCCTCATGGGCGTGAAGAGCATCGTCATCGCGATCAACAAGATGGATCTCGTCGGCTACGAGCACGCGACCTTCGAGGAGATCTCCGGACAGGTCAAGGCAGCTGCAGCTCGCCTCGGAATCGACGAGGTCATGACGATTCCCGTCAGCGCTGTGGCAGGTGACAACGTCACCTCGCGGACCACGCAGATGTCGTGGTGGCATGGGCCATCGCTGCTCCAGGCCCTGCAGGAGTGGACCCCTCCGGCAGCCGAGCACGCGACTCCCTTCCGGCTTCCCGTGCAGTTCATCGTCCGCGCCGAGGGCAACTTCCGCGGCTACGCGGGGACCCTGGCCGCTGGTGTGGTCCGGCCTGGCGACAAGGTCGTCGTCTCGGACTCGGGTCAGTCGGCCATCATCGACAGGATCGTCGGATTCCACGGGGACATGGCGGAGGCTCGTTCGGGCGACGCCATCACCGTGACACTCGATCGCGAGGTCGATGTCACTCGCGGCGATCTCCTCGCGGCCGACGGAACGACGGATTCGGGCGAAACCGCGTGGCCGCAGCCAGCCGATCGCTTCGCGGCCGATGTGGTGTGGGTGGGGGAGGAGGCCCTCATGCATGGCCGGTCCTACCTGCTCGCAGTGGGGCCGCGCGTCGTTCCGGCGACCGTCACGGTGGTTCGTCACCGGCTCGATGTCGTCTCGGGGCAAAAGCTCGCCGCGCGCGTGCTCGACATGAACGACATCGGGCGCGTCGAGATTGCCACGGATACGCCGATCCCCATGGACACCTACGCCCAGTGCCGCGACACGGGTGGCTTCCTCCTCATCGATCGGGTGACCGCTGACACCGTCGCTGCGGGCATGGTGACGCACGCTCTGCGTCGATCGCTGAACGTCGTCCCCCACTCCTACGAGGTGGATCGCGATGCGCGTGCTCGCCTCAAGCACCAGACCCCGCGGGTCATCTGGCTCACCGGCCTGTCCGGATCCGGCAAGTCGACGGTCGCCGATGCCCTCGAGCGCCGTCTCTACGCGCTGGGCATGCACACCTTCGTGCTGGACGGCGACAACGTCCGCACCGGCATCAACAAGGACCTCGGGTTCACTCCGGAGGACCGCGCGGAGAACGTCCGTCGAGTCGCCGAGGCCGCGAAGCTCATGCTCGAGGCGGGACTCGTCGTCATCGTTGCCCTCATCTCGCCGTTCCGCGCGGATCGTCGCGCTGCGCGGGAGATCTTCGACGACGGCGACTTCATCGAGGTGTTCGTCGACACGCCCGTTGAGATGTGCGCGACGCGCGATCCCAAGGGCCTCTACGCCAAGGCGCAGTCGGGCACCCTGCCCAACATGACCGGCATCGGTCAGGAGTACGAGCCTCCCGAGCATCCCGAGGTTCACCTCGACGGCACCCTCCCTGTCGACGACAACGTCGAGGCCCTCGTGCGCCGCATCGTGGGCGACTAGATGTCTGCACCGAACAACCCTTACGACCCCGTGGCCGTCTCCACTCTGGAGCCAGAAGCCGTCGACGCGATGGTGGCGGCGGCTCTGGCGGCTATCGACGGCGCCGGTGACCTGGAGTCACTCAAGGCGGTGCGCCTGGCTCACGCGGGCGATCGGTCGCCGCTCTCGCTCGCCAATCGCGAGATCGGGGCGCTCCCGCCGGCTGCCAAGGCCGAAGCGGGAAAGCGTGTGGGGAGTGCCCGTCAGGCGGTCCGCGAGGCCCTCGAGTCGCGCCTGGCTGCACTCGAGGCGGAGCGCGACGCGCATGTCCTCGTCGAGGAAGCCGTGGATGTCACGATGCCGACCGGGCGCACGGTTCTCGGAGCGCGGCATCCCCTCAGCACTCTCATGGAGCGCATGGCCGAGGTATTCACGGCGATGGGCTACGAGGTGGCCGAGGGGCCCGAGGCTGAAGCCGAGTGGTTCAACTTCGATGCGCTCAACGTCCCTCCCGACCACCCGGCGCGCACGATGCAGGACACGTTCTTCGTGGGCAGCGAGCACAGTGGCGTCGTCATGAGGACGCAGACGTCCCCCATTCAGCTCCGCGCCATGCTCGAGCGCGACCTGCCCATCTACGTCGTCGCGCCCGGGCGTGTCTTCCGTACCGACGAGCTCGACGCCACGCACACGCCCGTCTTTCATCAGATCGAGGGCCTCGCGATCGACGAGGGCATCACCATGGCGCACCTCAAGGGCACGCTTGAGCACCTCGCGGCCTCCATGTTCGGTGCGGGCGTGCAGATTCGCTTGCGTCCGTCCTACTTCCCTTTCACCGAGCCGAGCGCCGAGCTCGATCTTCAGTGCTTCGTGTGCCGCGGCGCTTCCGTGGGCAATCCGGATGCCCCATGCCGCACATGCTCGAGTGAGGGCTGGATCGAGTGGGGCGGCTGCGGCATGGTGAACCCCCGAGTGCTGCGCGCCGCAGGCATCGACACCGACCGCTACTCCGGATTCGCCTTCGGGATGGGGGTCGAGCGGACCCTCATGTTCCGCCACGGTGTCACCGACATGCGCGACATGGTCGAGGGCGATGCCCGCTTCAGCAGGGCCTTCGGAGTGGAGGTCTGATGCGCGTCCCCATGGAGTGGCTGCGCGAGATGGTCGACCTGCCCGCGGAGGTGGATGGCCGCGCCGTCGCCGAACGACTGATCGCTGCGGGACTCGAGGTCGAGTCCGTCGAGACGGCAGGCGGCGGTGTGTCCGGGCCCCTGGTCGTCGGCAGAGTCGACGCCATCGAGGAGCTCACCGAGTTCAAGAAGCCGATCCGCTGGTGCCAGGTCGACGTGGGCGCTGCGCACGGTGGCGTGCGCGGGATCGTGTGCGGTGCGCGCAACTTCGTGGTGGGAGACCACGTGGTCGTGGCGCTGCCCGGGGCCGTGCTCCCGGGCGACTTCCGCATCACCGCGCGTGAGACCTATGGTCACGTGTCCGACGGCATGATCTGCTCGCAGCGCGAACTCGGCCTCGGCGAGGACCACGACGGCATCATGGTGCTCGGATCGGGCAGCGTGGGCGATGATGCGGCCGCCATGCTCGGGCTGGGCGAGGAGATCCTGGACATCGCTGTCACCCCCGACCGTGGCTACGCCCTCTCGGTGAGGGGTGTCGCCCGTGAGGTCGCCACGGCATTCGGCCTTCCCTACGACGATCCCGGGCAGCAGTTGGCCGACCTGCCGGCGCCCGTGTCCGATGCAGCGCCATGGTCATGCGGAGTCGACGACCCGGAGATGTGCGATCTCTTCACTCTCAGGCGCATCATCGGCTTCGACCCCAAGGCGCCGACACCCGAATGGATGCGCCGCCGACTCGTGGCATGCGGCATGCGGCCGGTCTCCCTTGCCGTCGATGTGACCAACTACGTCATGCTCGAACTCGGGCAGCCACTGCACGCCTTCGATGGCGCCAAACTGAGCGGTCCCGTGCGCGCCGGGCGGGCAGGGGAGCCGGCCCCGTCACTGGAGACGCTCGATCATGTCGTGCGCACTCTCGATCCTGACGACGTCGTCATCCGCGACGACTCGGGCGTGATCGGTCTCGCGGGCACCATGGGCGGGCTGCGCACCGAGATCGACGACGATTCGACCGACCTCGTCCTGGAGGCTGCGCGTTTCGTCCCCGAGCCTGTGGCGCGCACCGCCCGACGACATCGACTGTCCTCGGAGGCCTCGCGTCGCTTCGAGCGCGGCGTTGATCGCGTCCTCGCCCCCTACGCCTCCGCGCGCGCAGCGCAACTCCTGCTCGAGCACGGGGGCGGCACCTACGCCGGCATGACCGCTTGGGAGGCGCCCTACTCGCCGACCGTCATCGAGATGGACGCCGACCTGCCCGAGCGCACGGCTGGCATGCCGATCGATCGCGCGGTCGCCGTTGGCCACCTTGAGCAGGTGGGGTGCGAGGTGTCGGGCGAGAGCCGCCTCGAGGTGACTCCGCCACCCTGGCGCCCCGATCTCACGGATCCAGCCGACCTTGTCGAGGAGGTCGTGCGCCTCGTCGGATACGACCGCATTCCCGCCCGACTCCCGCAAGCGCCCGCGGGCTTCGGGCTCACGCGCGAGCAGCGCTTGAGGCGACGCGCCGGCCTTGCATTGGCCGCGGCAGGCGTTGTCGATGTCCTCAGCTACCCCTTCATGGGTGAGGACGATCTCGACGCCCTGCTGCTTCCGTCCGATGACGTACGTCGCCGGGCACCGCGTCTGGCCAACCCGCTCTCCGAGGAGCAGCCGCTTCTGCGGACCTCGTTGCTCCCCGGCCTGCTCGTCGCGGCACGCCGCAACATCTCCCGTGGCATGGACGACATCGCTCTGGGCGAGATCGGCCGTGTCTTCCTGCTCCGGGACGGTCAGGACCAAGGCGGAGTCGATGCCCCGCCGCGACCGGGGGTCGAGGGGCGCCCTTCTGACGCGGAACTCGCCGCGATAGAGGCGCTTCTTCCGACACAGCCCCATCACCTCGCTGCCGTCCTCGTCGGCGCGCGCGAGCCCCGCGGATGGTGGGGTGCCGGGCGCGAGGCCACGTGGGCGGACGCCATCGACATCGCTTCGGGCGTGGCGAGCATGCTCGGCGTCGACCTGGTGGTGCGTGCGGGCGCGGATGGGCCCTTTCATCCGGGACGCACGGCAGCGCTCGTCGCCGGTGATCGCGTCATCGGTTTTGCCGGCGAGCTCCACCCGCGGGTCATTGCGTCCTACTCACTCCCGTCCCGTGCCTGTGCACTCGAGCTGGACCTCGACGCGCTCATGGATGCGGCGCATGACGTGGCTCCCGCGCCTGATGTCCGCACGCAGCCAGTGGCCAAGGAGGACATCGCGCTCGTGGTCGCCGACTCGGTGCCGGCCGCCGACG
>CAYYZU010000071.1:0-9056 GCA_964476205.1 uncultured Actinomyces sp.
GAGCTCCTGGCCAAGCGCCTGCGCGGTCACCTCGTGCACGTCAACCTCATTCCCCTCAACCCGACGCCCGGGTCCGCCTGGACGGCATCGGATCCTGATGACGAGAGAGCCTTCGTGCGCGCCCTCGAGGAAGCAGGGGTGCCTGTCACTGTGCGTGATACCCGAGGACGCGAGATCGACGGCGCCTGCGGGCAGCTCGCCGCCGCAACTCCCTGATCGCTGGACGTGCGCTAGCGTCACCGCCATGGCCCACGCAGGGGACTCGACGGCCAATGCCGGGGAGGTCGCGCACGCGCGCAGCCTGGCCGATCCCGTGGGGTTCTGGGGCGAGGCAGCCGCCCTTATCGACTGGGTCACCCCTCCCGAGCGTGTCCTCGACGACTCAGCTGCCCCGCTGTACCGCTGGTACGTCGGAGGCCAACTCAACACCTGCGCCAACGCCCTCGATCGGCACGTGGGTGCCGGGCGGGGGGACCGCATCGCTCTCATCCATGACAGTGCCTACACGGGCAAGGTCACCCGAATGACCTATGCCGAGCTCCTCGAGGAGGTCGCGCTCTTTGCCGGTGCGCTGCGCCGACTGGGGGTAGAGCGTGGCGACCGCGTCATCATCTACCTGCCGATGGTGCCGGAGGCGCTCATCGCGATGCTTGCGTGTGCGCGACTGGGTGCTGTCCACTCGGTGGTCTTCGGCGGTTTTGCGCCTCCGGAACTCGCCGCGCGTATCGATGATGCCCTGCCCAAGGCCATCGTCACGGCGTCGTGCGGGATCGAGGGCGGGCGAGTCGTGCCATACAAGCCACTCGTCGACGAGGCCCGCGACGTTGCAGAGCACAGGGTAGGTGCCGTCGTCGTGCTGCAGCGCTCGCAGTTGACCGCAGACATGGGGGAGGGGGACGTCGAGTGGGGCGAAGCACTCGCCGGGGCAGAGCCAGCGGATCCCGTCGTTGTGGACGCGACCGACCCTCTCTACATCCTCTACACCTCGGGAACGACCGGGAAACCGAAGGGCATCGTGCGCGACAACGGCGGGCATGCCGTGGCCATGGCGTGGAGTCTGCCGCACGTCTATGGCATCGGCCCTGACGATGTGTGGTGGGCCGCCTCCGACGTCGGTTGGGTCGTGGGCCATTCCTACATCGCCTACGCACCGCTCATCACGGGTTGCACGACGGTGATGTACGAAGGCAAGCCAGTGGGAACGCCGGATTCGGGCGCCTTCTGGCGGGTAATCGAAGACCACGGAGTCAACGCCCTCTTCACGGCGCCCACCGCGATACGCGCGATTAAGAAGGAGGATCCGGGCGGCGAGCACATGTCCGGTCGAGACCTGGGCAGCCTGCGCACCCTCTTCCTTGCGGGAGAGCGTCTGGACCCTGACACGTATGCGTGGGCAACGGATCATCTGGGCATCCCCGTCGTAGACAACTGGTGGCAGACCGAGACGGGCTGGCCCATCGCATCGAGCATGCGGGGGCTCGACCCACTGCCACTCAAGGTCGGATCGCCCTCCCGTGCTGTGCCCGGCTACGACGTGCGCGTCCTCGACGAGCACGGTCATGAGGTCGAGCCCCACGTGGAGGGCAACATCTCCATTCGCCTTCCCCTGCCGCCGGGCACGCTGCCCACCCTGTGGGGCGATGACGGCCGATACGTCTCGGCGTACCTGTCGGCCTTCCCCGGCTACTACGCCACGGGCGACGGCGGCCATGTGGATGACGACGGCTACCTCTACGTCATGGGGCGCACGGACGACGTGATCAATGTCGCCGGCCATCGTCTGACGACGGGGTCGCTCGAGGCTGCGGTAGCGGGTCATCCTGCGGTCGCGGAGTGCGCGGTCATCGGCGTTCACGATGAGATCAAGGGCCAGGTCCCTCGCGCTTTCGTTGTGATCAAGGCGGGCGTCCAGCCCGACCCGGAGGAGCTGCAGCACGAGGTCATCGAGCGAGTCCGCGATACCGTCGGGCCGGTGGCTGCCCTTCGCGACGTGCGCATCGTCCCCGCCCTGCCGAAGACGCGCTCGGGCAAGATCCTGCGCCGATCCATGCGTGCCATCGCCGACGGTCGCGAGGAGCCGATGCCCTCGACCATTGAAGATCCTCGCGTGCTGGAGGCTCTTGCGCCGCTGCTGAGGGAAGACGGGTGAAGGGCCCCCTGGACGGGATCGTCGTGGCCGACTTCAGTCGCGTCCTAGCCGGCCCCTACGCCACGATGCTGCTCGGCGACCTCGGTGCTGAGGTCATCAAGGTGGAGCGCCCCGGACATGGCGATGACACCCGCGCCTGGGGGCCGCCGTACACCGAGCAGGGGCAGTCCACCTACTTCGCGGGTGTCAATCGCAACAAGTCGACGCGTGCGATCGACCTGCGTACGACACAGGGGCAGGGCGAGGCGCGCGCCCTCGCCCTGTCTGCTGACGTGCTCGTGGAGAACTTCAAGCCCGGAGCGCTGGACCGCATGGGCCTCGGCTACGCCGAGCTCGCGGCTGAGCACCCGGGGCTTGTCTACTGCTCCATCACCGGATTCGGCGCTGGTGAAGGACGCGACCTACCGGGCTACGACCTCCTGGTGCAGGCGATGGGCGGCCTCATGAGCGTCACGGGTCCCGGCCCCGGCGAGCCCACCAAGGCGGGCGTGGCGCTCGTCGACGTCATCACCGGGCTGCATGCCACCGTCGGCATCCTCGCTGCGCTGCGTCATCGCGATGCGACCGGCCAGGGGCAGCGGGTGGAGGTGAACCTGCTGTCCTCGCTTCTCTCCGCGCTGGTCAACCAGGCATCGGGCTACGTCGCGGGGGGCGTGGTGCCGGGCATCCTTGGCAACGCGCATCCGTCCATCGCGCCCTACGAGGTGTTCGCCACCGCTGACCGGCCACTCGTGATCGCTGTGGGCAACGACGGGCAGTTCGGCGCGCTGGTCACGGAACTCGGCGCTGCGGATCTCGCGACGGATCCCGACTACGCGACCAACCCCGCGCGGGTGGCCCATCGGGAGCAACTCAAGGCCCGGCTCGAGGCCCTGTTGGCTCCGCGCGGCGCGGACGAGTGGCAGGCCCGGATCACTGCTGCAGGCGTGCCGTGCGGGCCGATCAACGACCTCGCCCAGGCCTTTGCGCTCGCCGAGAGCCTCGGACTGGATCCCGTGGTCGAGGTGGAGGGCACGCCCACTGTGGCGCACCCGATCACGCTCAGCCAGACGCCGGCGACCTATCGCAGCGGTCCGCCAGGCTTGCCGTCGACGTGACGCTCACGCCGAGTGTGCACTCGTGCTGGGGGAATCCTGCTCAACCGAGCGCACAACTGCACACTCGCCGCTGTTGAGGTCTAGCGGAAGGCGGGGATGCCGGTGAGTGCCTGCCCGATGATGAGCGTGTGCATCTCGTTGGTGCCTTCGTAGGTGAAGACGGACTCGAGGTTGTTCATGTGGCGAATGATCGGGTACTCGAGTGTGATGCCGTTGCCCCCCAGGATGGAGCGGCATTCGCGAGCGATCGCGAGGGACTCGCGAGCATTGTTGAGTTTGCCCAGGCTCACCTGCTCGGGTGTGATCGCGTGCTGATCCTTGAGGCGCCCGAGGTGGATGGCGAGGAGCATGCCCTTGCCCAACTCGAGGGTCATATCGGCGAACTTCTGCTGGGTCATCTGGTAGCCGGCGATGGGCTTGTCGAACTGCTCGCGGTCGATGGCGTAACTGAGGGCTGTCTCCAGGCAGTCGCGGGCGGCGCCGAGCGTGCCGTAGGCGATGCCGAAGCGCGCCTCGTTGAGGCAGGCGAGGGGACCCTTGAGGCCACGCACCCCGGGGAGCATGGCTGAAGCGGGGAGACGGACGCCGTCGAAGACGAGTTCCGCCGTGACCGAGGCGCGTAGGGACATCTTCTTGTGGATCTCGCGGGCGGAGAATCCCGGGGTGTCCGTCGGGACCACGAAACCCCGGATGCCGTCATCGGTCTGCGCCCAGACGATGGCGACATCGGCCACGGTGCCGTTGGTGATCCACATCTTGGATCCATCGAGCATCCAATCGTCGCCGTCGCGCTTCGCAGAGGTGCGCATGCCGGAGGGATTAGAGCCGAAGTCTGCCTCAGTGAGGCCGAAGCAGCCGATGGCCTCGCCCTTTGCCATGCGCGGCAGCCACTCCTCCTTCTGCTCGTCGGAGCCGAATGCATGGATGGCGTACATCGCGAGCGAGCCCTGCACGCTGACGAGCGAACGGATCCCGGAATCGCCGGCCTCGAGTTCCATGGCAGCGAGCCCGTAGGAGACCGCGTTGGTGCCGGCGCAGCCGTAGCCTTCGAGGTGCATACCGAGCACGCCCAGTTCGCCAAACTCGCGAGCCAACTCACGCGCGGGGATCGTGCCCGCTTCGAACCAGTCGGCGACCTCCGGCTTGATGCGGCGCTCGACGAAGTCGCGCACGACATCTCGGATGGCGCGCTCCTCCTCGGTGAGCAGGCCGTCGATGGCGAAGAGCTCGAGGGGCTGGCGGGGCGCGCTGCTCACGGATCCTCCGATGATCGAACCGGTCGTTCTCGGTGGGTCCAGTATCCCGCAGGGCCCAAAATGCGCTCCCTTGGCCTCGGGGGGTGAATCTGGCGGGCCAGGCCCCCTCCGTGGGAGCCATACGCCAGGATGTGGGTCATGTCCCTCCTGTCCCGCATCCGCGTGCCTCGCGACCTGGACCCCTCCTCCCGCGCTGGCCTCATGCTCGCCGCGGTGAGCGTGGGCCTGTCCTACCAGCCCAACCTGCTCACGCGGAAGAGCGTCGATCAGGGCATCATCACGGGCGTCTCCGGTCTAGCGGCCTACACCTGGGGCACGACCGCGCACAGCGCCCTCAGCGCCCTGGGCTCGCGCGTGGGCGGTCGTCGCGGGCAGGTGGCCGGGGATGCCCTGGTCGTCCTGGGTTCTGTGGCAGCCAACCGGCTGCTCGCCTGGCGCGAGCATGAGCCCGCGTGGCGGTCGTGGGCCCGCCTCGGTGCCGGCGCCATGGCAGCGGCGGCGGCCACCGGCATGGCCTCACGGGTGATCGAGGAGATCCCGAGCACCCCGGTGCGTATCGCGGCGACCACGGGAAGCGTGGCGGCACTCGGAGGCGGCGTCTACGGCATGACGCGTCTCATGGGCCAGCAGATCGGCGCCAGCGAATTGGAGCAGTTCCGAGCGTCGCGTGACGAGGGCCTCGGCGGCGTGGTGCGCGCCATCCGCGAGATCGCCACCGGTGAGCCCGAGGATCTCAATCAGGACCAGGACCTCACGGTAGATCCGCTCATGGCCACCGGCATCGGCATCGCCGTCACCGGCACGCTGCTGAGCCTCGCTGCGGTGGAGTCCCGCGTGACCCGACTGTGGGGCCGGGGCGTCGCCTCGCTCTTCGGGGGCACGCCGGAGGACCACGCCACGGTCGCTCGTGCCCTCACCGCGGCGGCGACCGTGGCCGTCGGCGCCCTGGCGCTCAAGTTCGTCGACCGCGAGCTTGGCAACGCGGGGGAGGGCATGGAGCCCGCGCACTCCACGCCTCCGGACATCCCCGAGATCACGGGTTCGCCCGCATCGGGTCGCTCGTGGTCGGACCAGAGCCGCGAAGGACGCCGCTGGCTGAGCATGGTGCTGCGGCCGGACACGATCTCGGCCGTGATGGGCCAGCCCGCGCAGCAGCCCATTCGCGTCTACGCGAGCCTGCAGAGCGCGACGACCAAGGAAGGTCGCGCGCAGGTGCTGCTCGACGAGATCGATCGCACGCGCGCCCTCGAGCGCCCCTACGTCGCCCTGTGGTCGCCGACGGGCTCGGGCTACGTCAACTACGTGGCGTGCGAGGCGTTCGAATACCTCACGGGCGGTGATTGCGCGAGTCTCGCGATCCAGTACTCCGTGCTTCCCTCGTCGCTGTCACTTACGGATGTGAAGCTTGGCACCGACCAGACGCGCATGGTCTTCGCCGGGATCGCTCAGCGGCTCGCCGCCATGCCTCCCGAGAAGCGACCACGCATCTTCCTCTTCGGCGAGAGTCTCGGCTCGCAGGTGAGCGAGGAGATGTTCGAGGGCATGGGGGTCTTCGGGCCCGAGAGCCTCGGCCTCGAAGCGGCCCTGTGGATCGGCACCCCGGAGGCGACGAAGTGGCGCCAGCAGATCTGGGGTGACCGCACCGTGTCGGAGCCGCCTGGCGTCGGCCCCGGCGACATCTACCTGCCGAGGTGGGTGGGCGACTGGACGGACCTCCCTGCCGAGGAGCGGGCCCGCGTCCGCTACCTCCTGCTGCAGAACGGCGACGATCCCATCCCGAAGTTCTGGATCCAGGTCCTCTACAAGCGCCCCGCATGGCTCGGGCCGTGGGGCAAGCGCCCGCCGGGCTCGCCGAAGCACACGATCTGGTGGCCGGTGACGACGTTCTTCGCGACGTTCATCGACATGCTCAATGCCCTCTCGCCGACTCCGGGAGTCTTCGTCGAGGGCGGGCACGACTACCGCCTGGAGCTTCCCGAGACAGTGCGCGAGGTATGGCGCCTGCAGTGCTCGGATGAGCAGATGGCATCGATGCAGCAGGCGCTCCGTCGCCGCGAACTCGGCTGGGAGACGAAGCGGCGCTGGATGGAGGCCGAGGCAGTCGTGGGTCCCGAGGCCCGTGCGGAGAAGGAGCGCAAGGTCCTCGACGATGTCGCGACGTGGATTGGCGCGTCGTCGGTCACGCCCGAGGATGTGCAGCGCATCATCGACACGGACTGCCAGCCGACGTAGTCGGATCGAGCTAGCCAAGGAAGCGCGAGAAGACGCGGGCCCTCAGGGCCGAGCGACCGGTGCGCGCTTCCACGTCGTCGGCTGAGCCCATCACGCGCAGGCCGACGTTGACGCCGAGCCAACGCAGCGGCTCAGGCTCCCAGTCGGGCGAGAGGTGCCCGACCCACGGGAGGGTGGTCCGTTCTGTGTCGCGGCCGGTGATGAGGTCGGCGAGCGTGCGCCCCGCGAGGTGAGACGTGCCGACGCCGTCTCCGACGTAGCCGCCGCCCCAGGCGATGCCCGTGACGGGGTCCAGGCCGACCGACGCGCACCAGTCGCGGGGGATCCCGAGCGCACCACCCCAGGAGTGCGTCACGACATGGCCCGAGACGGCAGGGAACATGTCCACGAGATTGCGCCAGAGGTCGGCGAAGACCGCCGGGTCGCGATCGAACTCCTTTCGGATCCCCGATCGGAAGTGGTACGGCGCCCCCCGGCCGCCGAAGGCCAGTCGATCGTCTGCGGTGCGTTGGCCGTAGACGATGAGATGGCGGCCATCGGAAAACGTCGTGCGCGTCTGCAGACCGACACGGTCCCAGACCTCCGGGCCGAGCGGCTCGGTGGCGATCATGAGGGAGTACACCGGCACCATGGCGCGCTCGTAGCCCGGCAGCTTCGACGTATAGCCCTCGGTCGCACGGACGACATACCGCGCCCGCACCCGGCCGCGCGGGGTACGCACGAATCCGGGGCGCAACTCAGTCACGGGCGAGTGTTCGTGGATCACGCCACCCCTGTCGACGACGGTCCGGGCAAGGTGCCGCACCAGGCGCGCGGGATGAATCGCGGCACAGTGCGGGGTGTATGTCGCGCCGATGACGTCGGTAGCGTCGACGAGCTGGCGTGCCTCCTCGGCGCCGAGTAGGCGGTAGTCCTCCTCGCCGAATCCCCAGTGCCGCCACTCGGCGATCTCTTCCTGGGCGCGATGCCACTGCAGGGGCGTGCGCGCGGCGACGACCGTGCCCCCCTTGGCCCAGTGGACATCCCAGCCCTCGGCCTGCACGACGTGGCCGATGTCGTCCACTGTGTCGTGCATGGCGCGCTGGAGGCGCACCGCGCTGTCACGGTCGCTCATGGCCGCGACCTTGGCCACGCTGGCGGGGAAGAGCGCGGAGCACCAGCCGCCGTTGCGTCCGCTCGCGCCGTAGCCCGCGTGCTCCGCCTCAAGCACGGTCACGCGAATACCCGGCTGGGTGGCGAGCAGGTAGTAGGCGGTCCACAGTCCGGTGTAGCCCGCGCCCACGATGACGACGTCGGCGGATGCGTCACCGTCGAGAGGCTCACCCAGCGGTCCCGTGAGGTGCTCCGGGAGCGTGTCCCACCACAGCGATGTCATGCCCAACGTCACCTCATGTACGGCGCCACCGGCGCACGTAGTCGGGGACGGGGATACCCGCGGCGAGCTCGTCGGCGACGGGCTCACCGAAGGATTCGGTGATCGGCACGTACCCCGCCCAGATCTTCGAGTACACCGGATCGACGAGGTCGGAGCCCACGTCGTCGGGTGGGCCATCGCCCACCTTCACCGAGATCTCGTCCAGGGGGAGGGCGAGCGTGATGGTGGCCTTGAGCTCCTGCGGAGCGGGGTGGCGAGCCTCAGTCGTGCGGCCCGGCATGAGCTGCTCCGACAGTTCGAGGAGCGCGCGCACCTCTTCGTCGCCCTCGAGGAGGCGACAGGAGCCCAGGGCCATGACGGTCCGGTAGTGCATCGAGGACTCGAAGAGGCTGCGCGCCAGCACCATCCCGTCGAGGAGGGTGACCGTCAGGCAGGTGGGGGCACCCGTTGCCAGCGTGGTGAAGAGCCGCGAGGCGCTGGATCCGTGGAAGACGACCTCGTCTGCGATGCGCGCGTATCCCACGGGAACGACGTAGGGCTGGCCGTCCGTCACCACGGCGACATGTGCGACGAGCCCGGAATCCAGGATCGAGTACGCCGTGTCACGATCCGTGACGGCCTTGTCCGGCAGGCGCCTCACGCGAGTGCGGGCCGTCGACCCGGGAGCCGGCAGGCCGCTCACAGTCGGTTGCCCGCCTCGGTGAGTACCGTGCGCAGGATCTGCTCGATCTCGTCGAAGTGCGACTGGTCGCAGATGAGCGGGGGCGAGAGCTGGATGACCGGATCGCCGCGGTCATCGGCTCGGCAGTAGAGGCCGTTGTCGAAGAGCGCCTTGTCGAGATAGCCACGCAGCAGGCGCTCCGACTCCTCGTCGCTGAACGTCTCCCGGGTCTCCCTGTCCTTGACGAGTTCGATCCCGTAGAAGTAGCCGGCCCCGCGCACATCCC